>CACYBR010000205.1 GCA_902772705.1 uncultured Planctomycetota bacterium | reverse complement strand
TCTTCGTCATACGAATCTTCGTCGTACGAGTCTTCGTCGTACGAGTCTTCGTCGTACGAGTCCTCGTCGTACGAGTCCTCGTCGTAGTATGAATCGTCGCTACTAAACGTGCCGGCTGAGACGATCGCCGCCGCGTCTGTGTCCTCGTCGTAGTATGAATCGTCGCTACGGTTCTTCTTTTCCTTCTTCCGTTTCGACTTTGAGCGAGAGGAGTAATCGACGTCGTCCCAGTCGTCTGTATAATAGTCCGCGTCGTATTCGTACGAGTCTTCAAAATCCTTGCCCAAACCTCCTCGATTTCCTTGGGATTTTTTCTTCTTACCCATCTCGCGTATCTCCTGAAACAGGTCCAGATCGTGTTGTGTCTTTTTCGTCATACGGACGGACGCGCTTCGTAAAATAAAGACGCGACTGTCGACGCTCCGTTTCGTATTCGCGCTCTCTCGCGCTGCTCGCCACGTAACTGGCTGGGACGAAAACCGCCTGACGTTTCGACCAAACGAGACGCGTCTATTTGCACGCTCGTATGGAGCAGACTATCTGCAATCGCGCGGATTATATCGTAAGATAAAGCGCGCGTCAACAAATTATCGTTATTTAGGACGTACAGGCGCGCCCCGACGCGCGATCGGCTGGCTTTAAGGATAAAAACAAAACGCCGTCGGAAGCGCAGGGGCTCCGGCGGCGTTCGGTTATGAGACGAATCAGCTCAAACGCCCGCTCATTCTTCGACGATCTCGATCTCGTCAGGAGCTTCGATCGTCGTCTTGATTGCGCCGTTCTCCTGCTTCTCCGCGCGAACTTTAATGACCCCGTAAGGCGTCGGCACGGTTCCCTCGACCCAATCGAGGTCGCCCAGGAACGGCTTAACGCGAGTCTTCTTGAAGCCCGGCTCGATAGGTTCGACGCCAAGAATGTGGGCGCTCATCCATGCGGCAGGTCCAGAGGCCCAGCCGTGGCAAAGCGAATGACGAAGACCAATATAGCAGTATGCTCCGCGGTCGCCGTGCAGACTCTCCATTCCTTCGGGAGTCGGCTCGTCGATTCGTCCTGCGCCCTTGAGCCATTCGAGGTCGAAGTCTTCCCAGAAGGTCGTGGCGCCGACGTCGATCATCGCGCCCCAGTAATCGCGGCATACGTCGAGCGCGACCTGATCGCGATTCCCCTTGGAGAGCGCTTCCAGCATGTAGTAACCGTAGAAGGTAGAGAAGCCCTTGGCTCCGTCGCGCGCGACAACGTCGACGTTGTTTTCGTCGTCTCGCTCAATTCCCGCGAGCGCGAGAAGCGCCGCCGCCTGTTTGTTGTCCGCGTTCGTCGGATAGAAGGAACGGACCTTTGCCGCGACCTCGGTCGCGCGCTTCGCCATTTCCCTGTCGTTGACGACCTCAGCCATTTCAGCGACCCTGTCGAACGCGAGCGCGAACATCGCGTGGGTTCCGGCGGCGAGCGCCAGCGGCTTGTCGTTCGTCGGCCAGTCGAGGAACGGATGTTCGAAGCCCGCTTCTCCGTTGGACTTAACGTAAGGAATAAGGATATTGACCAGACCGGTCACGTATTCCCACTGCTCCTGAACGAGGCCCACGTCGCCAGTATGACGATACAGATCGCCTATCGTGATGAGCCACCAGAGAGAATAGTTCGGCATCCCGTTCATCCACTTCGGAAGCGGCCACGTCTCGCGGGCATAGACGCCAAGGGTGTCGCGAAGAACCTTGCTGTCGCCAAAAACGCGCAGGGCCGTCATTGTCTGGGGCGTGAAGTCGCCGTACCACACGAGGCGGTCGCGCTTGGCGCCTTCAAAGACGTACTGCTGCATCGTGAGGTGAACGGTCCGCGCGCAAACGTCCCACACCTGATTGAGGCGTTCGTCGGAGCTTACGAACTGGCCGAGGCGCGGCATGTCGCGATAGATAAAAATGGCGCGCGCGGAGTCGAAGATCAGCTTGGCGTCGTCGTCTACCATATCGATCCGGACAAAGCGGAACGCGGACTCGCCGCATTCCACGGCGCCAAGCCACGGAACCGCGATGATCTGATCGCGCGTCGAATGTTCGTTAATCGCGCCCTTTTCTCCGACCGTCGAGTTCGCCTCGTCGACCGATTCGCCGAAGCGAATTCGCAGCTGAACCGTCTTGCCGACGCTCGATTTACCCGGCTTAAGATCGCGCGCTTCCACGCGGAAAGAACCGTGGATCTCGCAACCGAAATCGAGAAGAATCGAGCCGCCGCCGGAGAGCACGCACGCTTGAGACTCGTCCCCCATGATTGACGTCGACGTTTGACCTAAAACCGGCTTCAGAAGCTGTTCCGAGTTCCTGACCCCGGTCCCTGACGTCCAGACGACACGTTTCGGATAGAGGTACTGACGGACTCGCTGGTCCTGAACCGCGTTGGGCGCAAGATCGTCCGCAAAGCCCTCGGGAAGCGGAACCGCCGTGTTCGGATCGACCGACTGCCCAAACGAGAGATTCAAGGCGCCTGCGAAAAGGAACGTCGAAAGCGTCAAGCCGGCTAACGCCATGACGCCCGCGAGCTTCTGTTTTATTTCGAATTTCATTCTACTCTCCAAAATACGTCAAATTATCCGACGCGCCGAAGACGAGCGCGCCGACCATCAAGCCTTTCCCCGCATTATACCCAATCCGACGTCGCGTCGCGACTGACCGACGACGTTTTTGCCTCCTTTTTTCTCTTTTTTGTCATACTTTGACGTCGATAAAAAACGCCCGGCCTGACCGCGTCGTTCGGTCTGACCGGGCGTTATGTTCAGGATGACGCCAGACGTCTCAATCGCTCAGCGCATAGCGGTTCGCGATCACGACTCCGCTGACAAGCGCGCCGACGATTCCGACCATTCCCTGATCGGCGCCGCAGATGAAAAGATTGCGAAGCGGCGTAAGACCGTCGTAGCGCTTGTCCGCCGCGCCATAGATCGCGCCGCGCTCTCGACTCGTATACCGCTGGATTGTCAGCGGAGTGAACATATCGACGTCGATCACATGCCGACGGAAATCCGGCACGAACCGCGCCGCAGACTCGAGCGTCTTCTCATATTGAACCAGCTTCTGCCGGCGGTATTCCTCCGGCGTAAGCTTGCGCCACAGGTCGTAGTTCGCCAGCGCCGTGATACGAATCATATTGTCCTGGAACGGCTTGCCATACGCAAAATTACCGGGAACGCACACGACCCCGCTCCTGAGATCCACGAGAGAACTCGGATTCTTGTAGTCGAAACGGTCGGAATCGTTGAAGAATACGATGGTTTTGTCATGCCCGTTTCTCGACGGCGCCTTGTCGAGAACGCTAATCGTTTCGACAAAGCCAAGCTTTCCGATCGAACGTTCCTCGACGTGCGACTCAAGTCCGCAAAGCTTCATTGTCTCGGGCCAGCCCGCCGACGAAAGATAACGCTTCGCGTAAATCTCCTCGCCGTTGTCCAGCACGATGTGATCGACTTCGTCGGACCTGTTCCTGACGATCTCTTTAACGCCCGCGTTAAGTCGAATCTCGCCGCCAAGACTCTTAAAGCGCTTGACCAGCTTGAAAAGAATGTGACGCACGCCGTCAAATGGTCGTGCAAAGCCTTCGAGAAAGATTGAACGGAACATGACGCAGAACTGACCGAACTCCATGTCCTGTTCCCGCGCTCCGCCGTAATAGAGCAACGGACAGAATATCATATCCACGAGCTTCGGATCGGAAATATATCCCGAAACGTATTCGCGCGCCGACCCGCCGGCGGCTCCCATTCCGAGCTGATCGTAGCCCGCGAGTCCCGCGACCATCCTGCGAAAACCGTCGATCTGTTCCGGGAACTTTTCCGCGACTTCCGTTTCGAATCGCTCAAAGTCGTTCGTGAAGTTCAGTTCGACGCCGGGAAACGCAATCGAAGAACCGTTCTGCTGAACGAGCCCGAACTCGTCCCAGGACATCCTCAGATGGCGGATGATCCGCGACAACGGTCCGCCCTTCGTTCCCTTCGGAACATAGTTTGTCATCGCGTGGAGACCTACGTCGTAATTTCGACCGTTCCTCCTGTAAAAGGAGTTGAGTCCCCCGTACACGCTGTGTTTCTCAAGTATGCATACGTTGCGATCAAACTGGGCAAGGCGAATTCCAGCGGCCAGTCCGGACATCCCGGCGCCGACGATAGCCGCGTCGTAGTGTTTTTCGTTCATGTGCTTAACAGGGACGTGCGCGCGTCCCGCTTCGTCTGGGAAGAGTTTGAACGTCGCACGGTCGACCAGCGTCCGACCGCACGTCGCTTCTTATTGTATCGACAGGCGTCCGCGCGACAAGCCCCAACGTCGCGCGCCGCTGATTCTTAATACGCGCCGGCTTAGAACCAAGCGACAAAAAAGAAAGACGCCGGATAGAAAACCCGGCGTCTGAATCTGATATTGTGTCTCGCGTCGTCGACGCAACGATCATTTCATAAGGTTCGCCATCTTTGCAATGGCCTCGAGGAGCGGACCGCCGAGATCGAACGAGCCTTCCTGATAGCTCCAAATCGTTCGGCAGAGTTCGAGCGCGCCGACCGTGGCGAGAATGAGGCAGATGAGGCAGGGAACGAGGAAGATCAGATCCTTGCCGGTATACTGAGTGGAGGAGACGTTCGAACTGATCGGCATAGACTCCGTTTCGTCGAAGGACGGCACGCTGTTAAAATCAGGCGTCGAATCGCCAAAGCCGGGCTCGGCGGAGGCGCCTCCGAACCCGTCAAACCCGCTCATGCTTGGGTCGACCGCCATGCCGCTGGAAGGCTCGCCGAACGGCGAATTATCGGAAGAGTCCATGAAGGGAGAGGCGCTTTCCTGGGTTCCGAAAGGCACGCTGTCGGAGGGTTCGTCGGAAAGGAAAGGCGTAGAAGTCTCTCCTGCGGCGCCAAATGGCGTCTCCGACGGCTCGTCGGAAAGGAAAGGATTGTTCGAGGCGCTGGAATCGCTTGCGGCCGGCGGAATAGGCTCGGCGTCGCTTGCGAGTCCAAAGACGCCGCCGTCGTCTTCGCTGGACCCGTCGTCGGTAAGGAACGGATTGGAACTCTCAGACGCGGGCTCCTGCACCGTGAAGACGGCAGAACTCTTGGATTCAGAGCTTTCGGGCTCGTCGCCCATACTTGTGGAGAGCTCGAAAACGCTTTCGTCGGCCGCAAGCTCGGTGGGCGCCTCAGAATCAGCGGCTTCGTCGAGGTCGAGAATCTGGGGGGAAGCTTCCGGTTCTTTGACGAGCGAGTAAACGCCGTCGTCCTTCGATTCGTCGGCCAGCGCGAGATCTCCCTGCTCCGAAACGGCCGCGTCGAGCTCAAATCCCGCGTCCGAATCGCCCAGCAGAGACAGACCGCTGTCGCTGTTGCTCAGATTCATTCCGTCTCCGGAGCCGGAGCCGGAACTTCCGCCAAGCACCAGATCGTCGCCGGCAAGATCGATGTTCGAGCCGCCAATGTCGTCGAGAAGGGACAGACCACTGTCGCTGTTGCTCAGATTCATCCCGTCTCCGGAGCCGGAACCACCGGTCAGATCGACGGATTCAGGGTCTTCCGCCAGAGCCGAATCTTCGCTCGTCAACGGGGTGTCGCCCTCCTTCGTGAGGACGAGACCAGAGTCGGCGACCGGCGCGGCGGGTTCTTCGGGGGCGAGTGAGAACCCGACGTCGTCGTCATCGGGCGCCAGAGTCAGGTCGTCGTTCGGAGTCACGGCGGCG
>CACYBR010000204.1 GCA_902772705.1 uncultured Planctomycetota bacterium | reverse complement strand
CGTCGCGAAGCGGGAAGACGCTGCCTTCCGGATAGTTGCGGCGAATGTGAATCGTCGCGCCGCTTTCCCACGTCGTGTAGAGGCGGCGACGGTCGGCGTCGGCGAGGTTCGCGTATTTCGAAAAGTCCGCTTCAAACGGTCCGAAGTAGAACTTTTCCGACGAGCCCGCGCGCGCCGCCCATTCCCATTGCGCTTCGGTCGGGAGCGCCGCGTTGACGCCCTTTTCGTCGCGGAGCCAATGGACGAAGTTCTGCGCTTCGTTCCAGCTCACGCGCGCGACCGGCTGCTTCGGATGGTTCGCGATATAACCGGGGACGATGTGGTCTTTTCCGTGTTCTTCGATGTAGCGCGTGTCATGCTCGGGGTCGTACGCCGCGTACTGCTCGTTCGTGATCTCCGTCTTGCTCATCCAGAACGGCTTGTCGATCGTGACGACGCTGCGCGGATATTCGTCGAGGAACCCGTCGAGAGACCCCATGACGAAGGAGCCGGCTGGAATGCGCACGAATTCGACGTTGACGCCGGGCGCGAGCTCGATCGTCTTCGTCTCCGCGCCGCCCGCGAGCGCCTGCTTCTGGAGCTCTTTCGCCTTCGCTTCGTCAAAGGCCCAGTCGTTTCCGAGGTCGTCCTTTCGCTCGACCTTCGGACCCGGTTCGACGAACTCCGGCGCCGGCTTGTCGCGCATTTCCATGAGAAGCCGGTCGTATTCGTTTTCAACGTCGACGGCGGCGGAATCGGCGTAGAGTTCGGAGAGTTCAAGTCGACGCTTCGCCTCCGGCTCGTTGCCCCACTTGCCGCGCCACGGCGCGTTGAAGTCGATCCAGTTGACGAGGAGACGATTCGCCTCGTCGTCGAGTTTGACGCCGTGATGACCCTTCTCCAGCATCTGGATAAGCTCGCTCGTCGACGCGTGGTATTCGTACGGCGGAAGCACGTCCATATCCGTCTCAGGACCGGGGCGGCGAACGAACGGATGAATGTTGTTGTACGCGGTCTGCGCGTCGGCGAAGGACGGTCGGTCCGGCTTCGAGCCGTCGTGGCACTTGATGCAGAACTTCTTAACCACGCGGTGGTACAGGTCGAGCTCGAACGTGATCGAGCGCGGCGGCCCGAGATATTCCTGAATCTCGCTCGGCTCGCGACGCGACGCCATGGTCAGAACGGATTGCGTCGCGTCGAGCTGCGACTCATGACAGCCGTTGCAGCTCACGTTTTCGCCCGGCATTCCGACGAACCAGCTGCGGAAGAGCTGGATCGCCGCCCCGTTCTTGTCGACCGGCAACAGCGCGACGGGCGTGTTCGCCGGAATCTTGAAGAACGCCGAGCCGTCTTCCTCGACCGGAACGTAACCCAGAATGCGTTTGATATCCCAGCTGCTCTGGACTCCGACCGACTCGTGGCCGCCCGTGTGCAGATACGCGAAGTGATACGCGAAAATCTTGAGTCCGACGATTTCGCCGCGCGGAACGTTCTCCGTGCCTAAGCCGTTGTAAACGTCCGTGATAAAGACGGTCGCCTCCTTCTGGCTTTCGTCGACACGGTTAGGAATGATCGGCGGAAGATCGCGTTCGACGAGCGGCGTCGGGAAGAAGTAGCCTTCGCCCTGAATCACGCTGATCGGCGTCATGTTGTCGAACGTGTCGACGAGATAGAGGCCGTAGGTTCCCGGCGCCCCGTCGATTTCGCAGTTGACCAGAATGTAGTTCTCGCAAAGAGGATACGGGAAGACGAAGTTGTACTTCAGGCCGGTGGACTGCATGTCGAGAACGTTGCCTTCGACCGGACGACCGTAACCCGGGATTTCCGCGACGAAGCCCGTCTTTTCCGCCGGGAAGATTTCCGGATGGACGTCGAGCTGCGTTCCCTCAGGCCCCCATTCGAGCCCCTGCGGATATTCGTCGCCCGTCGGATGGTAGCGGAACGGATACTTGCGCGCTATCGTCGGATCGATGATAAGGAGTCGACCCGTGTCGCCGCGTCCGTGGTGCCCGGAGCCAATGCCGACGATCTTCGAGGAATCGGGGAACTCGCGCGCGTGCTTGAACGCGGTCGGGAAGTAGGAGCCGGAGCCGTAGAGTTCCGCCTGGTTCGTGCCGTCCGGGTTCATGTGGAAAAGAATACGGCTGAAATAATGCATGATGTCGCTGTATTCCCAGCGCAGATACATGATTCGACCGTTCTTAAGGGGCGTGGGGTGCCAGTCGGAGTCCTGCTCGAAAGTGAGCTGACGAACCTTCTTCGTCTCCGGGTCGATCAGATAGATATTCGCCATCGGATCGGACCCGTTGATGCACGGGAGTCCCTGTTTGCCCGCGTTGGAGCACGCGACGACTTTGCCCTCGGGCGTGTAGCACGAGTCGAAGAAGTCGACGTCGGGCTGGTCGGTCGGTGAGAGCGTCTTGAGTCCGGACCCGTCGGCGTTGATTTCAAAGATAGCCCAGCGCTTATTGTCCTCGGAGATACTCGAAAACATGATGCGCTCGCCGTCCCAGTTGAGCTCCGGTTCGAGAATCGGTCGACCGTTTTCAGGATGATAGATCGACTTGAAGGTCGGCTCGTCGGCGCGCAGATCGGAGAGTATTCCCAGATCGACGTCCCATCCGTCTTTTGAGACCTTGTCGATCGTCATGAAGTCGTCGCCGACCGCGGGCAGTCTTCGCGAACGCACGACGACGAGTTCAAGATCGTCGAGTTCCGGCAGCGCAAGGAGCGCCTTGCGTCGGAACTGAGCGAATTTCTTATTCCAGTTATCGTCTTTGTTGGGCTCTTTTTCGAGCTCGTCGAGCTCTTTAAGATACTCCTCGCCGTCGGGATAGTCGTCGCCGAATTGCGAGATCATGTCGTTGATAGCGCGGCGAACCGACTCGACCGTATTCATGGGACGATCGTTGTCGTTGCCGGGGAACGGCCTCGCGCCCTGAACCTGCGGCATGGCAACCATGAAAGCAAGGCATGCCGTGAAAACGAACAGGATTCGTTTCATCAGAGTTCCTCATAAGGGGTGGTGTTTCTGTAAGCGTAACCGCGCCAGGAGTCGTTCGCGAGAAGGAACGTACGCCGCCGACGCGGACTAGCCAATATTTTACCGCATTGATTCGCAAAGGTCAAAGAGGATTGTGCGACGTTCCAACATTTTATATAAAAACGCGCGCGTTTCCGGCGCATGTTCCCGCGTGATAAAAGAGGGTCGTCAGGGACGGTCGGCAAGGGCGCGGAACAGAATTTTGGGATAAAGCGGTTAGGAGAATATTTCCGAAAAAAGTTAATGAAAAAGACGAAAATTTTCAGGAAAATACTTGATAAGGAGAGGGGCAGGGGTTAATCTTGTAGGATAGCCGGGTAGGGGCGTCGTCTTTTCGGACGACGCCTGCAGCGATCCCTGGCGTGCGAACGCCCCGATGAGGTCGGCGTTTGCCACGAAATCGACGCGGCGTCGCGTCAGCGCGGTTAACTTGACGCATTTTTTCGCGTTTTTTCACGTGCACGACGCGGCAGTAAGAACCTGATAGAGGAAACAAAATGAAAGTTAATCACATTTCGAACTCGGCGTTCCGCGTCGTCCGGACGGCGCTCTGCACGCTCCTCCTGCTGGGCTTTCTCGCATGCCTGACGCCGCAGGGTATGGCCCAGAATAATAGAAATAATAATAACAACAACAATAATAATAACAATAATAACAACAACAGAAACAACAACAATAATAACAATAACAATAACAGCAATTACAATACCGAGTACGACCAGAATTACTATCGTTGGGGTTATCGCTCCAGCGTCGGCGGCGTGATGATTGACGCGAACAACGTCCTTCGCAACGCGTCGATGCGCGAACTTCAGGAGTCTGCGGCGGAAATGGCCGCTCAGCTGGAGGCGATTCCGACCGACCTGAGCGAGCCGGCTGACGCGCGCAAGATTTCTCTCAAGCGCCTCAACGCGCTTCTTGAAGACAGCGTGAAGAACAACGTTCAGATTCCCGACGCCGTTCGTTATCTCGGCGGTCTGACCACGATCGATTACGTCGTCGCCGACCCGGACGCGAACGATATTTATCTCGTCGGAGCTGCGGAACCCTGGACGGTCGCCGTCGACGGTTCTATCGTTGGCGCTCAATCCGGCAAGCCGGTCTTCCAGCTTGAAGACCTCATGACCGCGATGCGCGCGCTCACCGCCGACAATCACGAGCTCATCTCATGCTCCATTGACCCGACAAAAGAAGGCCTGGCGCGCATCGCGTCTCTCCCGAATCGCGCTAATCCCGAAGCGAACGTCGCCGCGATGGGCGATATGGACGTTACTTTCACCGGTATTCCGTCCGACTCCCGGATGGCGAACGTTCTCGTCGCCGCCGACTACCGCCTCAAGCGCGTCTCGCTCGGGTTCGACGAAATCGCCGTCAAGAACTTCAAGAGCTACTTCAGCATGCTTCGCGGCGCGTCTCACGCCTACGCTCAGCGATTCTGGCTGCAGCCGAAATATGAAACCCTCTATCATGATTCCGACTCGCTCGTGTGGAAGGTCTCCGAATCGACCGTCAACGTTCTGACCGAACGTGAACGCTTCAGCGTCAACGGCGATCGTGAAGTCGTCAAGAAGGTCGACGCCGTCGCCGAAAAGTTCGCCTCCAACATGAATCGCCGCTACGCCGAGATTGCAAAGGCCGAGCCGATCTTCGCGGAAGCGCGAAACTGCATGGACGTCGCGCTCGTCGCCGCGCTCATTTACCGCGAAAATCTGCAGAGCAAAGCCGGGTGCGAACTCAGCGAACTCACCGGCAAAACGCTCACCCCCGCGTGCCCCGCGCCGACCTCCGTCGCGACCGACTCGCTGGCTCGTAAGGCGGGCTCCGGGATCGTCTCCGTAACCGGCGGCGTCCTCGTCAATCCCTGGGAAGCGCTTGAGAACAACGTCAAGGTCGACGAGTCGCTCGACTCCTTTGCCGTCGACTTCGCCGGGACCAACTGGTACGCTAACTGAGTCCTCTCTGGCTCGCTCCCCCTCGGAACGTTTCTTATGACGCCCGCGCCGTTCGAAAGCGCGGGCGTCTTTTCTTTTCCCAAGACGCGACGTCCCGTTGAATTTGTCCGTTGACGTTTGAACCTCGTTGGGATATAATGCGCCGACGTCGGCAGGTTTGCGAACGCTCTGAAACGCGTTTTACAACGACGCCGCCATGAGCCGGATCGACGCGCCGGCTCTTTCAGAACGCGCGTTTTATTCAGGAGACAAAACAATGAAAAAGTATGTGTGCGAGCCCTGCGGTTACGAATACGATCCCGCCGTCGGCGACCCCGATTCCGGAATTGCGCCCGGCACGGCGTTTGAAGATATTCCTGACGATTGGGTCTGCCCCGTCTGCGGCGCCTCGAAGGACGACTTCGCGCCCGTTGAATGATCGAAGCGTACGTTCAGTCTGAACGAATAACGCATAAAAAGACCGCCCGTTTTCCTCTCGGAGACGGGCGGCCTTTTTATTTTCCACTCGACGACTGCGCCGAACGGCGCGCGGAAACGCGTCTCATTCGGTCGTAATGAGGACCGGCTCCCACGCCTTGATCTCCGGAACGACGAAGAGCCGGTATCCGTCGTCGTCCGTCTCCGACGCCGTTACGACGGTCTTTTCGCAGGAATAATCGTAGACGCAAATCGCGTCCTTTTCCGTTTTAAGACGGATTGCGACGTTTTGCTCCGCGTCGTAGTTCGCGTTGATCGCCATCCCCGACATGACGCCCTTCTCGTCCGCTTCGCGCAACCACAGATAAATCTGCCCGAACGATTCCACGTAGCCCGGAAGCCGATCTTTCGAAAGCCACCGCATGATCGCTCGTATTTGAGACTGCTTGGGATAGTTGTAGAAATTCCCCCACGGATAATATCCGTTGACGCAGACACGGCCGCCGAGCGGATTTTCAAAGATTCCAACGATCGCGTCGGCCTTTTTTTCGCCGCCATAGTCGACGCAACTCGACAGAATCTCGGCGCCGGGTCGCGTCAACGCCAGCGTGACGATTGGGTCGCGCCAGAACGATTGCCGAAGATCGCGCGTTCTTCCGGCGAATGGACCGTTGAGCGGATGCTCTTCAAATTTTTCGATCCCGTCGACCGTCACGAGCCCTTCGTACTCCATTCCTGTAAGATCGTTAAGCGCGTAAGTTCCTGGATCGTTCGCCAGCCCGAGCGCGTCGTTGTCAAGATAGACGCCCTTGCGGAAAAGTTCTCTCGCTTCCGCCGGCGTCTGATGATCCAGATAGTTGCGCGAGAGCAGGAGAACGTCGGCGTCTCGCGTGTAGTCGTATGCGATGGGAACGCCCGTCTCCGCGATTCCGGCCGTCAGCGTCTGGACCGGCGTCCTGTTCGTATAGTTTCCGTCGTTCTTATTCCAGAGGGGCAGAACGCCGACGTTTGGCGCGCGCCCAAGCTTCTGAACCGCGAGATCCATAAAGGGACGACGCCGCGCGATCTCCTTGAAGAATCGCTCGTATTCGTCCAGCGGCTCCTCGTTGAAGGTGACCACGTTAAACGCCGCGCCTGTGCAGCCTGCGGCGATGTGCGCGACCGCCTCAAACGTCGTAATGTACGCCGATTTCTTGAGCGGCTGATAGGGGAAATTCTCGATTTCTGACTGAACCACGACAACTTCCGGCGGCAGTAGCGCGACTTGCCGACCTATCTGCTGCGACTTGTCGAAGAGCCCCATCATCCAGAACTGATCGTAGAAGCCGCCGCCGGGACGCCAGTAAACTTCTTTGTCGCCGTCGGGACCCGCGAGCGTGCGCGCCCAACGCGCGAAGTCGTAGCCTTCGTCGTAGCGTTCGCCTGTCATGAAGCCCAGCGCGATCTTCGGATCGACCTCGTGAACGACTTTTTCAATCTGGACGAAAATCTCGTTGATCGTGTCGGAGGCAAATTCTCGAATTTGCGTGAGCGTCATGGGATCGCCGAGCTTTTCCCGGAGTTCTTCGCGCGTCGTCGCCTTGCCGAGACGTTCCGAAAGGAGCGCCATGCAATTGTCGCAGAAGCACAGAGAGCCGCTTGCGCCCGCCGAATCGAGCCAGTGACCCGTGCGCACGTCGTCGTCGATCCAGACATAGTCGGGCGCCGCCTTGGCCGCCGCTGTGTAGATTCGTCGGAGCCGCGCGCGGAAAATATCGTTGTTCGCGCAGAGCGTTCCCTGAGCGACGACCCCGTCGACCGTCATGGCGCGCGGATAGTCGTCGCTGATCGAGCGTGGCAGGTCTTCCGGATGATGCCCGAGCGTGCATAGGACGTTGATTCCGGCGCGAAGCCCATGCTCGCGACATTGGGCGCACCGTTTCTTCAGAATCTCGCAGCGTCGTTCGAGTTCCTCGTCTGGAATCGGCGCGTGGGTCGCCTGCGTAAAGAACGTAATTTCGTCGGTCGCCTGAGGATATTGGTCAAAGAACGCCAGCAGCTGCTCAAATCGCGCGTCGTTTGACCAGACGTTGGGCGCGACTCGGAACGAGACGGACGCTTTATTGAGCGGTTCGCCGCCCCAAACGTTTGGCGCGCAGACGTAAATCACGCCTGACAGAATAAGAAGAAGCGTTCCTAAACGAACCATTGTGGAAAAAGGTTTATTCATAATCTGGGACTGGCCTTTTCTGAGGTTGGAGCGATTCGGCGTCCTTAAGGCGACGCCGT
>CACYBR010000203.1 GCA_902772705.1 uncultured Planctomycetota bacterium | reverse complement strand
CAACGAAAAAAACGCGAGGAAACCACTATGTTTCCCCGCGTTTTTTTATTTTCCGCAGGAGACGTCGTCCTACTGTCCGAACCGTTTATTGCGCTGGCGCGACCCTGATTCTATTGAGCAGATTGCGAAGCAGTCGTTCTGCGATGGGGCTCGGAAGATTCTCCTGAATCAGCCAGGTCGAGAGAACTATCTTGCCTTTCCCATAATCCCATTCTGCCAACGAAAGACCTCCCTCGTACCCACGCTGCGTATTGAAGCCGCCCGCGATCGCGACGGTCGGTTCCGGAATCTGATCTCGGAACGTCACAACGGGAACGACGTCGCGGTAATAGACGTAATCGATCACGCCGCCGCATTCGAGCCCGTCAAAGGCGGGATCGCGGCGCGCCCAGTCGTCTTTATGGTACAGCCAGTGTTCCATCGTGCTGAAAACGCCGTTGTTACGGAACGGCAGCCAGTGCGTCGCGTCGTCCCCCTTCGCGAAGACGTCAGGCGAAAGGAACAGGACTCCGACTCCGTTCTGAACGGACTCGTAAAGACGCTTGAACTCCTCGTCGCTCGCGCGATTGTTCGTTTTACCGACAATCAGACGGTCGCCCGGTCGAAGCTCGGCGGCGTTCCAGTCCTGCTGAGTAAAGGGTTCGGCGGCGATGTTGATCTGTTTGAGCTTGCGAAGAAGGTCTGGATCGTCGCCCCATACAAAAATCCGTCCGTCGCCAACGCGCGGAAACTTGCGGCGATCGAACGTATAGAAGCGTTCAACGCCGCCGGCGGTCGCGCCGCCCTCCTCAAGCTCCGCTATGAAACGACATTCGCCGCCGACGCAGTTGACGTCGATCGTAAACTCGTCGCTCAGCGCGGGCATGACCATCGGGAGCTCTTCCCCTTCGCCCGGCGTCGGAATCGTGAGCGTCAGCGTCTTGTCGTACAGGCGTTCGTTATTGGGTCCGACGACGACAAAACGCACGGGATAATCGCCCGGCTTGAGAACGTCTTCGTTGACGAGAACCGACTCAATCTTAACCTTCTGACCGACGTACGCCTGAACCGGCTCGACAAAGTTACAGAATCGAAGGGGCGCGAAGACGTCCGCCATCGCGTCGACCGTTCCGGGCTTAAGCTCGCGGAAGATCGTCGTCAATCCTTCGCCGGAAATTCCCTGATCGTGAGTTCCGGTTACGCTGTGGGCGACGACGTTCGCGTTCGCGCGGATCGCGTTAATCCCTATGCGACGCTGCTCCGCCATGAGCGCTATCGCCTGACGGAAGAAATCGGAAGGCGTCGCGAACACGTCGTCCAGTCGCCAGCGGTTCCAGTCCTTCATGAAGTTGACGTATCGCCAGCGATAATGTTTGGCGTCGGCCGCCTCGGTTCCCCCGTGCTGTTCGTACAATCGAACGAGACGCCACAGGTCGACCGCGCTCCCAATCCCATATTCCGACAGGAAAACGGGAAGTTTTCCCTTCGAGTGCGTCCGTAACGTTTTAATAACGTCGGCAGTGTGAGGCACAGACTGATAGGGATGCGTGTCGGCGACGAGATTCTCCCATTCCTGCGAATCAGGATTGGAGACGCGTCCTATCGGGTTGAGCTCCAGCTCTTTCTGACCGACGTCAAAGAGCGTGAAGGAGTCCAGTTGAGGCTCAGAACCCGCCGGGAGCCACCCGTAGCTCCACACGCCGTTGGGATTCTGTTGCCATGAAAAATCACGAACGACGTCGTAGACGGCGCCGTCGGGTCCGGTCAGCGTCAGCGCGACGGCGGTCGAGTCGCCCGTTCCCACGCCGTCCCCAACTCCGACGACAACGGCGAGCGACTCGCCCTTTTCGAAGGTGAAGAGCGCAGGGTCAAGGGTCGGTTCAATCGGTTCGGCCTCGAGCTTCTCCAAACTCATAAAATGGTCGAAGGGAACCGCGCGCCCCTGACGATTCTCCACCGACAGCGCAAGAACGTCGTCGGGAGAAACGCCCGGATCAAGCGTCGCGCGAAGTTGAATCGGTCCGCGATTCGTAAGATTTTCGATGGTAAATTTCAGCGGCGCCTTACGCAACACGCTGAAAAAATCGATCGAGGAAACGTTGGCGCCCTGAAGGAGCGCCGTCTGCGCCGTTATCTGGTACGTTTCCGGTCCCGACGCGCTCCGGGTCGTCAGCGCGACGCTCTTTTCTGCGCCGCTCAAATTGAGGTCGCCTTTCCACAGTTCTCTCTTCGACCCGTCTTTAAACTCTTTGATCATACGGATATCAACCGTCGCGGAGCCGTCGACGACTATGTCGCGGAATAGCGCGTCGACCTCATAGGTCCCGGATTCGGGCGCGGTCCATTTCAAAACGCTGTATTCGGCGCCAACGTCGCCCGGATGCAGGACGAACGTATTGGCGGGCCATCTCGTGCCGTCAAATGTAAAATCTTCTGACGTCTCGTTTTTGATCGCCCCCGGCATAATCGCCCCTGCGTTCCTGCGCCAGATCGCGTAATCCGCCCTGCGGACCTCCTCCGACGCAAAGACGTCAAATCCGCCGCTGTTGAGGAAAATCAGGCGCGAAGGATCGAGCTCGCGCGCCTTGCTGAGGTAACCGACCGCCTGAAGAACGAGCGGAATATCCGTCGTTTCGTTGAGCAATCCCCACGCGACGACGCTCGGATGATTCCGATCTCGCAGGATCATGCCCGTCGTCTGCGCGTCCCAACGAGTCGCGCGCTCTGGACAATCCCCGTAACACCACCCGGCGAGACATTCCTCGTAGACCATGAAGCCAAGCCGGTCGCAAAGATCAAGCTGGAAGCGACGCGGCATGCCCGCAATGTAGCGGATCATGTTGAAGCCCATCGTCTTGCTGAAGATTATGTCCTTGCGATAGAGATCGGGATCAAGAGGAACGCGATGCGTGATGGGCGAATCGCTCCCTGAGTGAGAGCATTTCACGTAGATTCGTTTGCCGTTGAGCCGAAAATAGCCCCTCTCGAACCGGAAGTCGCGGAACCCGCACGTCGACGCGCGACGGTCGACAACGACCCCCGTTGAATCGGCAATCGTCGCTACGACTGTATAGAGATTCGGATCGTTAAGCTCCCAAAGCTTATAATCCGGAACGACAAGGTTCGCCGAAACGACCGAAACGCCCGGCGCCGCCTCGACGACGGCGTTCGCCTCGCCCTGCGTTTCACCGCCGTCGACCGACGACGCGCAAAGACCAAGCTTGAGCGACGCCGGCGACCCCGTCGTATTGGAAAGCGTCGCGCGCGCCTCAATCGCGCCCGTCTGCCAGTTCGGAAGAAGATGAAGATCGACGACGCGAATCGCCGGCGCCAGAACGAGTTCGACGGAATCCACGAGGCCGCCCGACGCATACCCTGAACCGGGCGAAACGACGTTCGTGTTGTTCCGGCGCGGAATATTCGCCGTCGAAATCCCGTCTATGGGAAGATCGGCGGCGTTAAGAACGCGAACGGTCAAACGGTTGCTCTGTCCAACGGGCTTGAGCGCGTCGGTAACGTCGAGCTCGAACATTTCTTCGCCGCCCTCGTGAAAACCGACGGACACGCCGTTGAGCCACACGTCGGCGCGATATTCCGCCTGCCAGAACCGCAAAATCGCGCGTCCGTCGACATTCGGATTCTCAGGCGTCAAGAAATCTCGCTCATACCAGACGACGCCATGATAATCCGGATAGGCCTGTTGCAGAACGCCGGGAACGGGAATATCGACCGTCTCGACGAGCGCGCTCTGAAACCAGGACTCCGTCCGACCAACGTTGTTCGCGTCCAGACGGACGCGCCACGTTCCGTCGAGGGAGCGCGCGACAGACGCGCCGCGCGCGTACGATGGAACGGCAAGACACAATACGAGCGTAAAAAGGAAGATTCGTCTAAGCATCGCACACCTTTCTGTTCCTGACCGTTCCCGGGGGGGATAAAACGGGACGTCTCAACGATTATACTCTCAGAAAGTCAAAAAAAAGCAAATATTATCTCTAATCGTGGTAATAAAGAGGAGGTTCTGCAAAAGCCGTTCCTCTCCTTCTCACGAAACAGGAGGACTCGCGCCCTTCAAAATATTATCAGAGAGTTTAAACAAAAAAGATAAACGGCGTTATTTTTAACGTCTGACTCCGTTGTCATACAAGGGACGCCGCCGTTCGCGCGTTCAATCTTCGCATTTTTCGGAATTGAGCCTCGCAAGCTCTGATTTCGTGTACATGAAGTCAGGAAGCCTGCGCCCTTCTTTTCGCCACTGCACAAACTCCGCAACGGACGTAAACGTAACGTCGCCGGAGGAATTCAACGCCGTCTCCATCGAATCCTGAACGACCCCTATTACGAAACCGACTGCGACGACCTGCATGGCGACGTCGTTCGAGATACTGAAAAGGGAACATGTCATCGGAATGAGCAGCAGCGAGCCGCCGGCGACCCCGGAGGCGCCGCACGCCCCTATCGCGCCCATGAACGACAAAAAGACCGCCGCTGGAAACGAGACTGATATGTGAAGCGCGTTCGCAGCCGCAAGCGTCATGACCGTTATCGTTATCGCCGCTCCGTTCATGTTGATCGTCGAGCCCAGCGGAATCGAAAGAGAGTAGAAATCTTTGTCGAGCCCCAGCCTCTCGCAAAGCGACATGTTGACCGGAATGTTCGCCGCGGAACTGCGCGTAAAGAACGCCGTGACCCCTGATTCCCTGAGACATTTAAACACCAAAGGATAGGGATTGCGACGAAGAAAGAGAAACGCCAGCCCGGGCGCGACGACCAACGCCTGCATCAGCAT
>CACYBR010000202.1 GCA_902772705.1 uncultured Planctomycetota bacterium | reverse complement strand
GCGAGAATCGCAAAGCTCAGGAAGAGTTCTGTCGGCGACCATGGCGCGGAGGATTCGCGCGCTTCCGGCTCGACGCGAACGATCCGTCCGACAAGGACAGGCGCGCGGGTCCAGCGATTGACAGATTCCACGTCGTCGTCCTTTTCCGATTCTCCGTTTACGAGGTTCGACAGGTCGCCCTCAGGCTTATATGCCCACGTTTTGTAGAAAAAACCGTCGAAATCGAGTTCACGACGATAATCGTCCCCCCCGCCGGTTTCAAGTCCCTCGGGGAGTTCAGGGACGCACAGAACGACCGGCCATCCCTGCGAATCGTTTGAAAAAAGAAAGAGCTGATAATAGCGATCGAGCCCCGTTTCCGCTTTGATCTCCGTGTCCGTGACGAGTATCATATTGACGCGTCGGACCCATCCGTGTAGACGGACGTGGGCTCCCTGAAGATTTTCCGGCTCGTTAAAAAGGGCGACGACGCTGGCGGATGGGCGAGAGTCAAAATTGATCGCGTCCTTGCGGTTGAAGGCGGCGATCGAACCGTAGAAGGGTCGGCGGTCGGCGGTCGTCCAGCGCAACGCGCGCGCGATTTCACGCTGTTCCTCTTTTGATCGGGCGTTTTTAAGAGCGTCATGAGGGTAAACGCGAACAGTTTCAAACGCGGCAAGGTCGACGTCCAGACGGCCCAGCGGCGCGTCGTCGGGTCGCCATCGCAGCCGCGTAGCAAGGAACGCGTTGTCGCCGGAAGCTTCGGAGCCGAATCTGACGCCCAGCGCGTCGACGCGTTCGCCGACGCCAGAGGCGTTAGCGGGGTCGCGCGTGCGGTCGAAAAAGGACGCGGGAGCCTGGAACGTCGGCGGTTTGACAAGGTAGATCGCCGCGTTTGTCTTGTCGTCGAGCGTGATCGTCGCGCGATAGATATTTTCGGCGCCGAGGCGTTCTTCCTCGGCAGGATTGAGCGCGATGGGCGCCATAGACGAGAGAACGCCCTGAATCGTCTCGACGTCGCCGCTTTTCGCGCGTTCGAGGAGCGCGTCCGACGTTAAGAGGCGATCGGGAATGCTCAGAATGGCAAGGGCGATCGCGCGTCTTTGCGCGCTTTCAGGGGTGTTTTCGTCGAGCTGGGGACGCTCGTCGCCCGTCTCGCGGTTCCATTCTTCCGGCGTGACGCGCGCGAGCCTGCTCCATAGTTGCGCGCCGTCGGCAACCTGCGCCGAGGAGGTCGCGGGCGCAAGCGCAGCCGCAAGGATCGCCAGCGCCGCCGCGCCAGAACCCGGCTTGCGGCGTTTGTTCTTCTTCAGACGACTGCGCGTCATGAACCAGATCGCGACGATCACAAGGACTCCCGCGATTTTGACGAGCGTTCCGGAATGGCTTTGTGCTGAATCGGAGCCTTCGATTTTGGAATCGTCGATCAGCGTAAACGTATCGGCGACGAGCGTCGGAGCGGCGAGAAGGTCGTCGCCCGCGTCGTAAGCCGTCGCGCGGTAGTAGACTGCGGTAGCGATAAGCGTTTCATGACGGTATTCAACGTCGCGGTCGCCAGCGCGGTTAGGGAGCGGGGCGGAATCGGTTACGAAGCCGTCGGGCGCTCGTCGCGCAATCAGACGAACAGGGTCGCGTTTCGAGTCGGGAAGCAGGAGCCACAGATCGAAGCAACATTCGTCGTTCGAGAGCTTAACGCGGTCGGCGCGCAGCAACCGCCCTTCGATCGAGAGGAGCTTGCCCTTATACTGCGGACCCTGTTTGAGAAGCTGAATAGCGACAGCCTTCGCAAAGGGTTGGGAGGTTGTTTGTGTTTCGAGCGACGACCAGATCGAGCGCAACGCTTCCTCGTCGTGACGAGGCTGGAACGGGAAGCCGTCGTCGCGCCATGAGCGTAGATCGAACGTCGGAGGCGAACCGGATTCTTGCGCCAACGAACCGCCATGAAGTAGGAGAATAGCGGCGCAGAAGCATGAACACATCCATGCCTTTGAGAAGCGCCAGAGGGGCGCGTTCTGCGATCGTGGCGTTTTTTTCATTATCTTTTCTCTCTCTTTTGGACGCATAGCGGTTCATGGTCCGGAACCATTCCGAAACAAGCGCGTTTATCAGATTATAATCCTCTCGCCGCGCGGTTGCGAGTCGTCTTTGACACGAAGCGTCAATAAGTCGGTTTTGTCCGGGCCGTCTCATGTCGCGTAGCGAGCCGGCATGAAACGACTAAGGTCGATTGATTTTTAGACCGATTTCGTATATCATATGACGGGGACCCTAAGCGGGCTAGTTCATTCCTTCAACACTGAGACCAGCAATGCAACGAATCGATCGTTCCTTCGCCGAGTTTCCTGCGGCGCGCATACGCGCATATCGAAGTTTATCGGCGTTTTGTCGTCAGCGAATCCTACGCGTTTTCGTGGCGTTTTGGTTCGTTTTTGCGTGTTGCGCGAGTTTTGTGAACGCCGCCGAGGAGTGGTCCGCATTTCTGGAGGCGCTCAAGGCGCGCGGATACGACGACGTAGCGCTTGTATATCTCAAGCAACTTCAGGCGAGCGGTCAGGCGCCGCCAGAACTTGACGCGGAGCTTGACTACCGCATAGGCGAGGCGGCGTTTGAAGAAGCGGTCGGCGCGACGGGCTCGAGACGGGAACAGCTCTTTGAAGAGGCGAGCGACGCGTTCGACAAGTACCTTAAAGCGTCGCCAGACGGTCCCTCGGCGCTCGAGGCGACCTCGGGTCTGGCGAGAATTCAGGCTGAGCGCGGCGAAAAGCTTTTCGCGGACGCGAAGCGTAAAGGAGCGCCGGAAACCTCACAGGCGGAAAAGCGCGAGCTTGCGCAGAAGGCGTTTCGGGAAGCAAACGAGGGCTTCAAGTCGGCGCGCAAGCTTTCGGCGTCGCGGTTGCGGTCGATGCAGCAGTCTGGCTCCGTGCGCCCCGACGAATTGCAATTTGCGCAGGCGACGTATCTTGATCTTCTGATTCGCAGCGCGACGGTTCAGGCGCAGCTTGCGCGGACGTTCGATCCATCTTCCGACGAGTTCAAAGACGGGTTGACGAAGGCGGCGGAGGCGTTTAACGACGTTTACACGAAGTATCAGAAGTACTCAGGCGCGTTCAAGGCGCGTTTGGGCGAGGCTCAGGTCTATCACGATCTGGGCAGAGACGCGGAGGCGCTCGAGATCCTTTCGGAACTAGGCGTTCTGCCGCTGAAGGAGGAGTTCTACGCGCTTAAAACGCGCGCGCTTGCTCTTTACGCGGAGATTGCGGATTCAACCGACGATCCCGCCAGGCTCATGGAGCTCGTCCAGAAGTTCTACGAATGGTCCGACGGCGAACCGCTTCCAGATTCATATTATCAGAGCGCGGAGGGACGTAAGATCTTCCTGCTTTCAGGCAAAGCGATCGTTCGACTTGAAAAGGAGCGACGCAACGATTTTGACCGCTACGCCGCAGCGGGTAAAAAGACGTTTGTCGACGATAACGATCCCGTTTATAAGCTGCTCAACGTGGGCCAGAAAAAGAAGGCGACGAAGCTTTTGCTTTTTGCGGGCAAGACGCTGAACGCGGTCGCGTCGGGGCGCACTCCAGAAGCGTTGGAGGCGCAGGAGCTTCTCAAGGACGAGGTCTTTACGGAAGTCGACCTTTCCAAGTCGTCCTTTACGCAAAAAGCGGACGATTTTGAGTCGGCGTCGGATATTGCGACGCGCGCGTCGGCAACGTTTTCAGAGAAGCGTCAGAGTTTTCTCGTCGCCGACGAATCGGTCAAGTCTGAGGCAGAACGCGAACTTAACGAATCCGCGCGGTCGGCGCTTGCCGCCATTGGGAGGGCGATTGATTTGAGCGCGAAGGCGACGCGTCCGGACCGACGCGCGCGGCTGTCGGAGGAAACGCGCGTCGACGTAGCGAGCGAGGTCAACCGGCTTCTTCTCAAGGAAGCGACGATCGCGTTTGCCGTCGAACGTTATGAAGAGGCGTTTGTCGCGGGGGACGCGGTCGCGCACGCGGAGGAATTTGACGAAGCGTCGCAAGGGGCGATCGTGGCGTTGCGTTCTCTGCAGACAATGCTTGCGCGAGCGCGCGGGGCCGACAGTCCGGAAATTGACGCGCTTGACGCGCGCGTAAAGGATTACGTAGCCTACGCGAACGCGCGTTGGGGCGGCGACGAGAGTTCCCCGATCGCGCAGG
>CACYBR010000201.1 GCA_902772705.1 uncultured Planctomycetota bacterium | reverse complement strand
TCGACGGGTTCGTCCGACGGCTCCCCGCCGGCCTCGACACGTTCGTCGCGCAAGGGGGCGACGAGTTCTCGCAGGGGCAACGACAGCTGCTGTGCGTCGCGCGCGTCATGGCGCGCAACCCGAACGTCCTGATTCTCGACGAAGCGACGTCGTCGATCGACGCCGTTACGGAAATGAAAGTGCAGTCGGCGTTTAACGCGCTCATGAAAGGCCGAACAAGCTTCGTCGTGGCGCATCGTCTTTCGACGATCCGCGACGCCGACGTCATTCTCGCGATGAAAGACGGAGCGATCGTCGAGCAGGGAACGCACGACGAGCTCCTGGCGCGTCGCGGCTTTTACTACGAGCTTTATATGAGTCAGTTTCCGTCCGCGCAGTCGTGAGCTCGCGGACGTTCCCCGCGTCACATGGGAGCCCTGTCGGCGTCTGCGACGGGTGGAAGACCGTCGAGCGCGACGACGTCGCAGTCCGATTCTTTTGCCGCAAGCGTCTCCTGCGCGGCGACATACGAGAGCAACTGTGGAACCCCGCCAATTTCAGGCCAAACGCTCGCGAGGACGATCCGGCTCTGCGGAATCCGCGCCTGAAGGTCGGCGACGAGTCCGGCGATCTCCTCGCGCAGCGGCGAGCCGATCTCAAGAGCCCGCTCCCCGTTGGGGCGCAGACGGAACTCGTCGTAGTTCAGACCTTTGAAGGAGAGACGCTGCGCGTCGGACTTCGTTCTCGTCGCCCCGGCGTTCTATTTCAAGACGATTACCGCCAAGTCGGCGCAAGGTCGCGGAGCGGACGCCCTTCGTCGTCGAGGAGCGTGAAGCCGACGAACCAGTCCCATTCCGTCCGATCGACGCGCGCGATCATGGCGTTCTTGCCTTTATGGATCGATACGGGAATCGAGACTTCGTTTTTGTCCGGGTCGCCGACGCTAAGCTCCCCGAAGAAAACTTGTTTGGCGTTGAGGTAAACGCGTTCCACGACATGTGTTCTATAACCTTTGACGCCGAGTTTGAGCGTTCCTGTCTGTTCTTTGGGACTGTTGAAATATCGGACGACGTAGACGCCGGCAAACGGCTCCGCCGCTTCGCTGTTCGCAAGGTTGAGCCAGTTCTGATCGGGTTCTTTTTGCGCGCCTTCACGCGAAAAGGATTGGCTCGGCGAAGAGGAACGCGGCTGCCATGAGGTCGCGGGGTTCCGAATCTGCAAGGCGGGCGAGTTGGGGTCGATAAATCCGCTTTCGCGTCCCGAATACGTCGGCTTCGGGTTGAAATGGACGTTATGCGGCTCCCTTCCCGTGAGCGCGGCAAAATCGACGCTCGAAACGGCTTTCTCCTTTGGATAATCTTCGAGCGAGGAAAACTCTTGACCCAACGGAAAGACGCCGGAGACCAAAAAGGAACTTCGTTCATAAATGCGAACCGTTTTCTGAACGCCGTCGACCGAGATCACGATATTGCACGGCAAATCTTTGCGAAACCCTCTAAAAGAGAGGCTATTAGAATATTGACCGGCGTTGACGGTCGGCGAACCAGACTCATTCGGTTCAAAGCGAAGATTTCCGCAAGAGACGACTTTAATCTCAGGGCGGTCGCGTAGGGACGACTGATTCGTCGTCGCGGAGTCGGAGAGCTCGCGTTTGCGAAACGAGTTGGCGTTTTGATCGCGTATCTGACAGGAAACGGTCGCGACGATTTTATCGTCGTCTCCAGTCTCGTCGTGGTCAGGCGGAAAAAAAAGGGACGCCGCTTTGGCGAAGGCGGAAGAATTTGACGATTTATGTTCACGTTCAATTTGATAATGCGCGACAAGGTAAAATCCCGACGTCGTGGAATCGAGCAGACGCGAATCGATTTTCGTTTCATAATAACGTTTTGCGAGTTCTTCCCACGAGTCGAACGGAGGATTCGGTTCGAGCTTTTCGTTTTGTTGAGAAGCGTACGCTTTTTCAGCTCGGTCGAGCGTTTCAAGGTATGAACGGTCGGGAACGAGCGCAAGAAGGAGTCCCCAAGTCATGAGTTGGGCGCCGTAACGGCTATACCGGAAGTCGTCGGCTCCGACGCTAATTTCTTCGTTTGCAAATCTCGCGCAAGTATCGGCGAACGTCAAAAAGCGATTGACGACGACGCGATCCCAGTCGGTTTTAATTAGCGGCGACGATATCTCGTCTTGGATTTGCGAAATCATCGTTGAACCGGCGCCGAATCCGGTCCACAAGTCGGACGTCAGAACGCGGCAGTTTGGAACGCGCGCTCTGAGATCGGCGACGAGTCCGGCGACGTTTTCCCTAAATTGCGCGCCGACTTCCGGGGACGGAACGCCGTGCTGGTCGATCGCGTAATGGTCTAACTTTCGCAGCGTCGGCTTTCGCGCGTCGTTGATTCCGAGGAAGACAATAACGAGGTCGGCTCCCTTGTCGAGCTCTTCTTTGATAAAGACGCCCTCGACGTCAGTCGGTTGGTTTTCGGCGTAGGAATTTGCGACGAGCGCGCGCCAGTCTTCGAAGGTCGAACGGTTGATTCCGAGGGGAACGAACTCGACGTCCCGATCTTCTTCTTTCATGAAACTGCGCAGTTCGTTCGTAAAGCCGTCAGGCTGAATGATCGAGTCGACGACGGTCTCGTCTCCGATCAGCAGGACGCGCCGCGCGGCGACGGCGGAATCGGCGTGAAGAAAGAGCGACGCGAGAAACGTCGCGCATAAAACGGCAAACGAAACAGACTTCATTGATCGTATTCCTTTCGCGTCGAGCGACGTCGAGGAGGGGGGATTCGAGTTTATAAGGAGAGGCTCTTTGCGCGAGCTCGGAAGGTTTTATGGTTTAGCGGTCGAAGGGGAAGAGTTCAGTTTCTTTTCAAGCTCGACGATTTTCGAATCGATCCGCTTCTCGATTTGAGCGCGAGACGGGACGCCCGCGAAACGTTGAAGTCCAACGTTCTCCGCCATTTGCGGCGTAGAGAAAAACTTCGCCTCTTTCGCGCGTTTCCAGAGTTCTAACGCGCGCGAATCGTCCTCGCGCGCTTGGTATTCCGTCGCTAACAAAGCGAGCGCTTCGCCGTTTTCTTCCAGTTCGATCGAACGCTTGAGGAACGCGATGAAATTGTTCGTCTCCGAAAAGGTAATTCGCTCGGGCGCTAGAGATTGCGCGCGCAAAGGGTCGGCGTTCTTCGGCAAGGCGACGCCGGTGAAATTCTCCATGTATGCAAACGTTTCGTCGTCGCTCAACGTCGGGACGTCGGCGAGGAACTGGTCGATTTTTGCGATTTCTTCAAGGATTTTAGCGTTCGCATCGGGCGCGCCGCCGCTTTTCGCGAGACTCTCCAGGAGTTTACGCGCCGCGCGCGCGCGAGCGATTGGAATTTGAATTCCTAACCGCAACTGCGTCGCGGCGCCGAGCTGCGAGAGGAAGACCGCGCGACGATCCTCAGAGGGGTCGAATTTCAAGGCCGTCCTTTCGAGAATCTTGACGTAAGCGTATCGCTCGCCGTCGCAGGGAGCGCCTTCGAAGGAAACGGGAAATTCATATCGTTTGTCAGACGAGGCGTGTTTCTTCGAGGCGCTCTTGGCGTCTGATTCCGTCTCGACGCGCAACGGCGGCAGGTTGGACAAATCTGTTTTTTGATCCAGATCAACTTCAGAACCCCCAAATCTATCATAGCGTAGCGCCTCGGAGAAAATTTTGAAATACCAGCGGTAATCGACGACGTTTGGGAACTTCGGAGGAACCGCTGGGTTTAATCTTGGTCGTTCGTCGCGCTTTCCCGGCGTCGGCGCGCCGCCCGAGTCGATTGCGTCCGGGAGCGCGCGAGCAAGCGTTTGCAACACGACGACGCGGTCGCGTTCGCACGCGGAAACGACCGTTCCTTGAGGCGCGTCGGGGACGTCGTCGAAGATGCGCGACGGGGTTGGGTCGATAACGAACGTCTTCGGGAGCTTACGCCATATCGTCGCGGCGACGACAGTCGCGACCGCCCAAGAATGGGGGCGGGTCGTCGTCGCTTTGGCGAGCCGCTCTTCGACGATTTCGAGCCCGGTTGAACGTTGTTCGGCGTCTTGATAGCGATTTGTCGCGCCTGTTCTGAGGGACAAGAACAGGTTGACGGAGTCGTTCAACGCCTGAGCGTACTCGTAATCGTCGAGACGGTCGTCGCAACGTTCCAAGAGGCAGTCGAGAACAATCGCCTGTTCAAAGCGCGGTCGCGTTTGAATTTCATCTAAAAGCGCGAGCGCAGAACGTTTTTCAAGGAGCGTCGCGAGCTTCGTTTCCAGCTCGTCGTAGGAAACGGATAAAAGATTGTCGGTTATTTTTTCGCCAGCGAGATAGGAAGACGAACGGACGGGGTCTTCTCCAAAAGCGTCGGCGAGATACGCCTCAAAGGCGCGCGCCGACAGTTCTAGCAGGTTTTGGTCGATGGAAAACGCGTCGGCGACGACGTTTTTCTCGGAGTCTGTCAGCGGACGACGCGGGAATTCGAGAAAAGGCGCGACGAACGTTCGGAGCGCGCCGATCTGCGCTTTGGAAAAACGTCCCTTGTCGCCGAGGTCTATTCTTTCGTCCTCGTCGTACCGGCGGGGCGACGGTTCCGTTCCGTAAGGATCGAATAGAAGCGCCGCGTTTTTCCAAACGTCACGCCGATATTCTTCGCGCTGGCGTTCGGACGGCTTACGAAGCGCCGACAGCTCTGAATCTTCGAGCGTCGCGAGGATGAAATCCCGTTTCTTCGCGTCCCACGTTTTTTTCTCCCACGGTTTGACAATCTGTCCGGCCGCCGGGGAAACCGCCGCGAGGAGGGCGGTCAGCGTTAGCCAAAGGACGAATTTTTTCATCGTCGCATTCTCTCCGTTCAATTGGTTCAATTATTAGCCGTATAACTTGGAAAGAGAGTTTTCATCTCGCTATCGGCATTTGTCCATTCGAGGGACGTTACCAGCGTCCTGGGCTGTCTTGGAGTTCGCGTCCCTCTTCGTCGAGGAGCGTGAAGCCGACGATCCAGTCCCATTCCGTGTGATCGACTCTTGCGACCATAACGTTGCGGCCTTTCTTGAGTTGGACTTGAACCGTCGCTTCTTGTTTCTCCGGGTCGTCGACGTTAAGCTCGCCGAAGAAGACCTGCGCGCCGTTAAGGTAGACGCGTTCGACGACGTGAGTTTTGCAGCCTTTGACGCCGAGCTTTAACGTCGCCGTCTGGTCGTCGGGGACGTCGACGTAACGAACGACGTAGACCCCGGAAAACGACTCGTTCCGGGAGTAGCGCGTTATGTCGACGAAGTCGGGATCGTCGTCGGCGAATTGGCTTTTGGCGATTCCCCAAAGCGAAGCCGCCTGGAGACGCGAGTTCCATAGAAGCCCGAGCGGCGGTCTCTTCATGAGGGACTTTTTGGCGAGCTCCGCGCTTTCCTTTTCGAGAATCGCGGAATTGAAGGCGGTTTTCGCGTATTCGACGGGGTCTTTCCCCGAGAGCGCGGCGAAGTCGACGCTCGTAATCGCTTTCTCCTGCGGGAAGTCGTCGAGACTGGAGAACGTCTGTCTCAGGTAGGAAACGTCGGAGACGAAATATTCGGGTTCCTTCTCGATTCGCGCCGTTTTTTCAATTCCGGCGACGCGGAGCGTAATATCGACGGGCAGGTTGGAAAGGGTTCCGTTGAAATGCAGAACGTAACGCCCCGGGGACGAGCGGCGTTCGTCGATTCGATCGAAACGAAGGTCGCCGCAGGAGACGACCTCGATCTTCGGCGCCTTGTCGAGTCCCTCGCGCACAGTCGTCCCGCGAGGGGCGACCTCGGTTCCGTCGGGATACGTCAGCGGTTGATCCGCTTCGATTCCGCGCGTCGAGCACATGACCGTCGCTTGGATTCTTTTATTGGGATTGTCTTTTTCCTTTGAAACGGCTTCCTT
>CACYBR010000200.1 GCA_902772705.1 uncultured Planctomycetota bacterium | reverse complement strand
TTAGCCGCAAAACGGTCCAGGAACACAGAGATCAGCTACAGATTCCCAACAGTCGAATCAGAAAAAGAATAAAGTCCGCCCCCAAATGACTTGAACAAGCGTCCGATTAAGACTTGGAAGCGCTTCGTGTAGGAGTTCTCGGGATATCTTTTCTACAGTCGATATCTTTAAGGGCGACGTTATGTTTGCCATTTCAAAATGACAAAAATCCCAAAAATGTCATTTTAAATGTTTTCTTCTCTTGTCAGACTTGACAGTTGACATTATTATTACGAGTTAGATTTAGGGTCGTTTTGAGCGAAAACGCTCTTTTCGTCCAGAGTTGACAATTCCAAATCGTCAGTCTCTCGTTAGGCGTAGCTGTTTGAGGAACAACCTCGCGTAGCTCAATCAATAACGAGTTAAAACGACCGGATTTGTCACGTCAGTTCGCATATTTAATGGATAGCGTCCGTAATGCAAGCCACATCCCAACCTCCTGTTTCCTCAACGAAACCCTCTCTCCCTCCACTCTGGACAAAGGGATTTATCGCACTGCTGATTACCCAGTTTATGGTGGCGTTGAACGACAATATCTTTCGTTGGCTGATCATCCCGATTGGCAAATGCGCCATTGGTTGGAGCGACAAGCAGGACGCGATTCGTACAATCGGTTCCCTTGCGTTTTTGGTTCCGTTCCTCCTGCTTGCGACGTATGCCGGCTTCGTATGCGACCGTTACAACCGCCGTCACGTTCTTATCTGGTGTAAGGTCGCAGAATTGATCATCATGATTCTTGGGACGATCGCAATCGTTTCCCAATCTGTTCCTTTCATGTTGCTCACCCTCTTTTTAATGGCGTCGCAGAGCGCGTTCTTCAGTCCCGCAAAATACGGGAGCCTCCCGAATCTCGTTCCGGCTGAACGAATCTCTGACGCAAACGGCTACGTCTCAATGACGACAATGGTCGCCTGCCTTGGCGGCCAGGTGCTCGGCGGCGTTCTCTTCGTTTTGACGACGCTTCATCCCGAAGCGCCCTCAGAAGGCACAGGGGGAATGAACGGCTGGTTCCTTTGGTCTGCCGTCATTATTGGCGTTTCAATTCTCGGTCTGATCTCCAGCTTTTTCATTCCCTCAATTGACGCGGCGGATCCGAAAGCAAAATTCCCTATCAATCCGTTTGAACAGACAATCAAGGATCTGGGATCTCTCATTAAGCACAGGCGCCTCTTCTGGATCGCGATGGCAAGTTCCTTTTTCTGGGGACTTGGCGCGCTCGCCCAGATTAATATTGACAAGTACGCGACGGAGTACCTCAACGTTCGTCAGGACTGGGCGATGGCGCTTCTCGTCGCGCTCTCTGCGGGACTCGCGCTCGGCGCACTGCTTCCCGGCAGGCTTTCCCGCGGCAAGATTGATCTCAAGCTCGTTCCAATTGGAGCGTTTCTGATCATGTTGTTCTGCTTGATTCTCGGCTTCACGCCTTACGAATCCATTCCTGCAGGAATGAAAGCGGCGTCTCCCGCTTCGTTTGGTTTCGTCTTTGGCGCCGCCGTCCTGTTTCTCATGGGGCTTTCGGCGGGCATGTACGACATTCCGCTCGTCGCCACGCTCCAGATGGACAGTCCTCAAGAAAGCCGAGGTCGTATTCTCGCTGCATACAATTTCTTTTCCTTTACCGCCATGGCGCTCGCCGCTATCGTCCAGATGGCGCTCGCATCCGCGCCTATCGGAGAAACGAGAATTGCAACCGGTTCCGAAGAAGTGGTCAAAACAGGGCTTAATGGCGCCAACATTTGGTTTGTTTGCGCTCTCATAACGCTCCCTGTCTTTATCTTAACGCTTCGTGCGTTTATTCCCAAAGGTCGACGCGCTGACTCCGTCCACGATTGACCTTATCAGTTCCAGCCAAAACCTAACGTTTGTCGTTTAGCGATTTCCAGTACCCCGATATCAAAACAGACATAACTATGACGCCACGCTCTCCCCAAGCACGTTACAACACCCCGTTTCAGGCGCTCGTCCTTTCGTTTCTTCGGATTTGCGTTCTTTGCTGGTTGAAGATCGTCTATCGCCTCAACGTCTGCGGCCCTGAAAACATGCCCAAAGAGGGCGCCGTTCTCATGCTTGGAAGTCATGTCACGTTCCTTGACGCGATGATCGTCTACTGCACGTCCAATCGTCCGGTGCGTTTCATCGCCGATAGTAAGACGTTGCCGCATAAAAATCGACTTGCTAAATACGTCGTCAAATCGCTCAATACCATCGAATTTGATCCGGAAGACCGTAAATCGGTCGTTCGCATGGTCCTCGAAGCGCAGAAGGCTCTTTTAAACGGCGAAGTCGTTTGTATCTTTCCTGAGGGCGGTCTTACACGGAACGGTCAGGTTCGCGCGTTTAAGCCCGGTTATCTGACGCTTCTGCGTCGCACTCCTGACGTGCCGGTTCTTCCCTTTGCAATTACCGGCTTTTACGGCTCTCGTTTTGGCTACGCGCATTTCAAGGATTTCAAGCGCAAGGCGCCCTATCGACCAGGCGTCATTTACGGCAAACCTTTCAGCGTCGCCAACGAACGAGCCAAAGGGAACTCGGACGCTCATATAACTCAAAAGCTCCTTCACATCGTTCAGGAGCTCAACGTCGATATGTGCGATTATCGCAAACATCCTGAAAACGTTTGGCTCTACACTCCAGCGCGCGGCGCGATCCGAGGTCTTCGCATTGCCCAGCACAAACTTCATCAGAAGCGTCACTTTGGAGACGCGACCGGCAAGGAACTGAGTCCCAAAATGGTCCTTGTCTCGATTCTGGTTTTGCGTCATGCTTTCCATCGCATTCTTGGCAAAGAAAAATACGTCGGCGTTTTACTTCCGACGTCAGTCGCCGCTGTTCTTGTTAACGCGGCGCTTGCGTTTGATCATCGGATTCCTATCAATCTGAACTATACGTTCACAAACGACGTTAATAACTACTGCATCGAGAAAGTCGGCCTTAAGAAAGTGTTGGCTTCGTCGCAACTGCTCAAAAAATTGCCCAGACTCAACATCAACGCAGAAATGCTTTCGATGGAAGATTTGGCGAAAACAAAGGTCAAGCCAATTGATAAAATTGTGGGGGCGCTACAGTCGTTCCTTCCAACATGCATTCTGGAACGTGTTCTCGGCCTGACAAAAGAAAAACTCTCCGACATTAACACTATCATCTTCACCAGCGGCTCCACAGGTCTGCCCAAAGGCACGGTTCTCACTAACCTGAACATCGCCGCCAACGCCCACAGCTTTGCGCAAAGCGCAATGCCCGCCTCAAAGCTTAGCCTTTACGCTGTTCTACCTTTCTTCCATTCGTTCGGTTATACCGTTTCCATTTGGTTTCCTCTGTACCATCCGTATCAATGCTATTATCACTACAACCCTTTGGATTATAAGGGCGTTGGTGAAATCGCATATAAGTTTAAACCAAACCTAATGGTTGCCACCCCTACCTTTATGAGGACATATCTGAAGAAGTGTCCTCCCGAGCATTTCGCGTCTGTTTACTTTCCGATTGTCGGCGCCGAAAAGGCCCCGAAAGCTTTGTATCAGGGTTGGAAGGAAAAATTCGGATTCAACTTCAACGAGGGTTATGGCGCGACGGAACTGTCGCCCGTTATGTCTCATAACATTCCGCTGGAAGACGCGCCGGACAAGATCACTCCATATCACAAAGACTACACTGTCGGCTGTCCCGGTCCCAACTTCGTCGCGAAAATTGTCGACATGGAAACTGGAGAGGAACTTCCGCCCAACACGCCGGGAATGATGCTCGTCAAAGGTAATTCGGTCGTGAACGGCTACTATAAAGACCCGGAACGTTCAAAGGAAATCTTCAAGGACGGCTGGTATATCACCGGCGATATCGCAATGATCGACGAGGACAACTTTGTCGCCATTACTGGTCGCGAAAGTCGTATTTCCAAGATCGGCGGAGAAATGGCGCCTCACGGCCTCATCGAGGAAAAGCTTATCGACGCGGTCAAAGAACTCAAATTAGCCCGACAAAATTCCGACGGCAATTCTGATTCCTCCGAAGAATCGGCTATTTCTCTCGTCGTTACCGCTGTTCCAGATGAAAGAAAAGGCGAAAAGCTCGTCGTTCTCTATGAGGAACTTCCTTTTACGCCGGAAGAGATTTGTAAACAAGCGGCTCAGGGAGGCGTCTTGCCGCAGCTTTGGATTCCCTCTCCCGTCAATTTCAAGCAGGTTTCTTCGATTCCCGTCCTTGGAACGGGCAAACTGGATCTCAAGGGGGTTAAGAAGCTGGCTCTCGACATATACGGAGCAACCTCGGATCTTTGAAAAACAACGGATAACGAGTTCTAAAGGGTCGACGTCGCCGCTGACGTCGACCCTTTTTCTTTCACGTTTGACGCGACTCTTCGAGCGGTAAAATCGCTATTCCACCGAATAATGAAATTGATTAGAGTGGACGGCGCGCTAACGGTATTGAGGGATCAGACCGGACGACGACCCGTCAGGATTGTTAGTTCTCCAAGTGAAAAACGGAACGTCGGCGCAAGCAAAAAAGGAGTTTACCAAAATGACGCTTTCTGTTCGCGCCTTGTCAGCCGATTCGACAAAGGTCGAAGCTTGTTGTTCAAGGCCGCAAAAGGCGCAATTTTCCGCGAGAACACGCGTAGCGCTGACAATGATTCTGACGCTGGGTTTGACCACAGGTTGCGGCACGACAAAATTTTCCGACACCAGCCGAACGGCGACGGAACAATTGCTCATCTCCAGCGCAATGGAGGATCTTGTCGACCAGTACGACTACTCTCGCCTGGCTGGACTCAAGGTGTTTGTTAAGACGGCCAATACCACGACGGACGGCGATTATCTCAAGAGTCTCATCCGTCAGCAGCTTGCCGCAAACGGGGCGTTTGTTAAGGATGATGAAGCCGCTGCGGAATACGTCGTTGAAGTCGCGCCGGGCGCTGTGGGCACCAATCGTTACGAGTTAATGTACGGTATTCCTGAGACAACGATTCCGGCAATCGGCTCTTTAACCACGGCAACTTCAATTCCCGAGTTCGCGCTCATCAAACGAACCGACCAGAAAGCTCAGATCAAGCTTCGCATGTGGGCGTATAACAAGTCGACAGGGGCAATCATCTGGCAGTCAGGAATCAACACGAAATCCTCGCAGATTCGCGATCGCTGGATCTTCGGCGCCGGTCCTTTTACCACGGCCACTTACGACAACGCAGGCGTTCGTTTGGGCGGCGATCAGGCGATTCCAAAGACTTTCAACAATGGAGAAATCGAAGACGAGAAGACGTCGGTAGCTGCTGAAGCGGCATATCAAGAGCTCGACGAAAAGGCCATCGAACGCTTGCAGAAGATTCGTGAAGAGGGGCTCGCCAAAGCGATCGAAGAAGACGAGCCAGAAGAAGCGCTCGACACAGAAGAAGGCGAAGAAAAAGCCGAAGAAGAGGAGAAGAAATAATTCCGTCTCTTCTCTCTCAGCGCAAGCAAAAGGCGACGTTCTTTAGGAGCGCCGCCTTTTTTAATTTCTCACGATATTTTTACTCTGGAAAACGTTTCCGATACTCGTTCTGAACGCGCTCAACGTCGTCCCATTTCTTAGCTTTGACAAGAAGCTCAATCCAGTCGTGATAAAAGATCGGCAGATTCAAATTGAATTCTCTAAAATCAGGATCAATACGCAAGCCAAGATCGGTGAGAAGAATCGCCGTCTCGTAATCCTTGTCCTTCATCGCAACGTCGATGGCCCAGTTGTTGATCGTGGCTTTCAGGTTGCCGAGAATCGTTTTATTCTCCGGCGCCAGTTGAACCGCCTTGATATATGAAGCAATCGAACGTTCATAATCGCCTGCCTGAGAATAATCAACGCCAACGTTGTAATAAATGGTCGCGACCAATTCAACGTCGGAAATCTCGCGCATGGGACGACGTGAACGAGTAAAAGAGTACCCAAGGGGCGCTTCTTCGTCAATGCTGAAGGTCGTCGAACCCTCCTCCGCTATGGCGTTGGAAGGCGATTTGACAGCGACAAAATTTAAGGATACGTCTGCCGCGTTGGTAGTCTCGGACGCGTCAGAACGCTCCAGAGCAGCGGGAATTCCACCGCGAGCGACGCTTTCGTCGGAGTCGGCGCGAGAACGGCGGTAAGGACGCATACGATCGGGAAGTCGATTCCAGCTCGAACAGGTCGTCTCAATATCAAGGAACGACTCTTCGAATTTAACGCGACTCTTCGCATGACCGGTCGTTTCAAGCGCCGCGACTTCCAAACCAGCGCGGGAGGCGAAACAATTAAAGAGAATCGTCGCGCTGACACAGTTAAAAACGCCAGAATCGAGGGACGCCGCAACGCTGGAACAATTAAGATCGTATTTGGAGTAAAGAGCGCGACTGTGGAGAAAGTTATACACCTTTTCCGTTTTCTGCAACTGATCCTGCAAGCCGTCTGTTTGTTGAAGGAGATTGGCCAGTAGGCTGTTAAACCGGGAACGGTAGTGAAGTCTGCTCTCAAGAGACGTCAGACCTTCTGCGATCAAAGACGCGTTCAACAGATCAAACTCATCCCACCGTCCGTCGTATGAATCCTTAAGAAGACTGGTTTCCTGCGGGTCAAGGTTGGTCAACGTGAAAACAATATAATCGTTGTAAAAGGCGGACGAAGCCGTAAGAGGTTGGTCTCCGATTGAATCCCCCTCGAACCCGACAGAAACAACTTCCGATTCCTGACCTCTTTCAGCGACCGTGCCGGAAGCGACGGACGGCGACGTCTTATCGCCGATCTCGTCGTTCCCAGACGCGGGAATAATGAAATTCTTATGGGGAATAACAACGCACAACCCCTGAGATTCGTTGACGAAAGCGGTTAAATCGTCTTCTTTGACCGCCCTGATAAAGTCAAACTTTCCTTCGTGTTTGTCGAGGAGGCCGTTCGACGCTTGGGAGTCGACGACTTTCTTTACGCCAGAGACGCTGAAACCTCCCGTATCCGCGGCTCGTGAAACCTCGCGCTTGGATCCGATCGAGGCGTCAATCCCACGGGGTTGTAAAGAATCCTTTTCGTACTGGGCAGAATTGACGTTTTGGACGCCGTCGCGTTTCGAATGGACCGTGCCCCGACTCGAAGAACGCGGGGTCGAGAAACCGACGCCTTCGTTCTGAGAAACGGCGTTGGGCCGAGAAACCAAACGAGAGGGGTTTTCCGTCAGAGGCGCGCTTTCTCGAATAACGACGCCATTAGGAGCATACCCAGCGCGAGGAACGTTCTGAAACTGCGAATTCTGAACCGTCCCCCAATTCTGTCGATCAACAGCGCGGACGTCGCGAAAACGTTCGCCGCCCAGAGACCGAAAGCGAGCGCCACCCTGTCCATAAGAGACCGCCGTCAAAGTCAGAACAGCCGCCGCGACCATGATGCGAAGGCCCCAATGAAACATGTCGGGAACTTCAAAAGGTCGAAAACGACGATCGAGGATTCGGAAATAAAACATACTCACGCCAATACTACAACGCTTCGGATCTATTCAGCCCGAAATACAAAAGCAGTTCGCTACTCAGTCTTCAAAACGTCGTCCGGACGAAGCGGCAACCATCTGAAGACGGGAATAAGCAGGTTCGGGTATTCTACCCCAATGAACTACGCATGAAAACCTCCGACCATATTATTTTACCCTAAATTATCTTCAAATAGTTCCAAAAATTCACAGACTTTGCTATATTCCGTCGGATTGATGAAACAAACCGTGTTCCTCGCTTTTGCTCTCTGATATAGTTGGCGACCATGGAAAGCCGTTTTCATAAGGCATTCTTGATATTCCGTTTATTTAAACCAGTAAAAATACCTGAACTATAACAGTTAAAAAATTTTTTACTGAAATAACGATTTCAATAAAGAAGACGACAATAACACGTCGATAAGAAAGAGGGCGATTCCTGCAAAGGCGTCATGTCGCATGTATTGCGCCGTTGTTAAATAGGGAAACCGACAGGATGTTGAACCAACGACCCGGTTCTTCCTCTGAATCGTCCATTTGCAGGAACAACGTTAAGACGTTTTGTCAAAGACGTTCGACCATTCTCGCCGAATGGTTTCCTGACAGGGTAGAAGGAGTGAACGACAATGAGGAAAATCAATCACATGAAGATGTTTTCGGCTGCGTTTGTAGCCGTTTTACTCCTGTCAAACGTCTCGCCACTCTTTGCCCAGACAAGCCAGTGGGCCGTTAAAATGTTCAGCGAGATGGGTACGGAACGTCTGCATAACTTTGGAAGCGTCGCGTTGCATGCCGACGTTGAGAAGAGGTTCCAGTTTAAGAACATCTACAATGAAGACGTTGTCATCGCGTCGGTCTCGTCCAACTGCGGATGCACCAAAGCGTCGGTGAGCAAGCAGGTCGTTCATCCGGGCGAGATTGGAGAAGTCATTGCGAGAGTCGACACCTCCGGGCGTGAACATACGAAGCAGCGTAAGGCGACGATCCGTGTCGTCTTTAGCAAGCCAACAACAGCGGAAGTTCAACTTCAAGTCAAGACCTACATCCGCCCCGATATTGGCTTTGATCCCGGCGTAATTGAATTTGGAACCGTCCAGCACGGCGTCAAGAGCGTGAAGAAGGCTTTCCTTCAATACGAGGGGCGAGCAGGCTGGGCGCTAACGGATATTCAGAAGAATAATCCCGGTATTCGAGCAGAAGCGCGCGAAGTTCGTCGTCAGGGAGGCAGCGTCGTCTATGAAATCCTCGTTGAACTTAAATCGGAAGCGTCGCCCGGCTATCTGCACGATCTTTTGAAACTACGAACAAACGAGCCGGATCCGGCAACCTCGACCGTTTTCCTGCCTATTCAGGGACTTGTCGTCGAACCGCTTAGCGCCAAACCGTCCTTCCTTCAACTGGGCGTTATCGAACAAGACAAGGGAATCACGCGAAACGTCGTCGTCTCTGGTTCGGAACCGTTCAAAATTCTTGAAGTAAAATCCAACGACAGGAGAGTTTCCGGCGCAAAGACGGATTTAAAACGTTCCGTACACGTTATCCAAATCGAATTCAACGCCGACGAAAACGTCGGACCTGTCGCTGGAGAGATCGAAATCGTCACCAGTCTTCATGACGAGGACGGAGGACGTCAAAAACTCTTACTCCCAATGACGGGAATGGTTGTCAAAAAGGGAGAATATTCTGCGCCGGATTCGTCGGCCGCTATTCCGGATTCTCTCCAGAGCAAGTTGAATTCGCCTGCAAGAATTGCGCCCACAAACCGGGGAATCCCCCAAGCGACAGAAGGTCTGGAACCAACGCCCCTAGAGACGGGAAAAACTCCTAAGGCCAAAACCAATACGAACGTCCGTCCAGAAGCGTCCGAGGACGACGTCGAAATGGAAAAACTTTCGAACGAACGTGAACGCCAGGGAACGCAAGACGCAGGCGTTCACGTGGAGATTGAAGAACGTCAGGAGTTTGTCTGGAAACCGGTCAAGAAGGAGAATGCAGGAAAAGAGGAGTTGACCAAATCTTCTTCCTCCCTGGATAAACAGGGAGAGTGGACCAGCAACTGGAAACAGGTTAGAAAGGCCGACATGCCAGAATTTATTTCCGAGACGCCCTCAGAATCGATTGTGAAATAGCCTCTCGATGAAAACGAAATGACGCGTTCAAGACGCAGTTTCCAAGCGGAGCTGCGTCTTTTTTTGTTCCTCCGCTAACGGTATCGCAATCCTTCTTCCTCCATAACAGACGAAGAAAACGTCCTCGTTCGGCGCGTTCTCTGTGCGCTCCTGACTCATAAAAACGTCTTGGAACCGATACGAACGCAGACTGGTTTTCTTTTCCTCCACATAATGAAACGAAATCGCCGTCAGAAAATTTAAGCGTTTCTGGTCAGACGTATGACGCGTAAAAAGGACGCCCGCCGGGCGCGATTCATGACGTCTCAAAGCATATAGTCCCCTCGTGGATTGATTCTCGAACGATTTCGCAGTGGCGGAACTCAGATTTCTTAAAGACAACTGCAACCATTCTCATTCGCAGAAGCTACCGAAACGAGCGTTTGATTTCGAACAACGGCGACATTCTTCATGAGCGACGCGGACGCGCCCTTAATTACAACGCGTCGCAAGTTATTTTGAAATTGACCTTTTCTAAGGGGGGAAAAATTGTTAATAATCCCAAAATATCAGTCGCTTCGGGCGTGGACTTTGCGTAATAGCGTTTACGCACGACGTCAAGTCGCCTCTCCGACACGGGAAATTATTATTTGCTTAATAATACCCGCGTCTCGCCAGAAGCGCTTCCTCATTTAAGTATTCACCATCGGACGGCGTCTGTTAACGTTAACTGCGGAAGCAGGCGTGGAGTCACTCGCGTAGGGTTATCAATGAAACGTTCAGCGCTTCAATGCGTCGCAGGCTTTGTCGGCGCGACGCTTATCGTGGTCGGAGTTGTTTGGACTTGCCGTCAGTTAAGTTCGCCGACTCAACTCAACGCAGCCCAGGGAACGAAAGATTCTGGACTTGCGCGTTTTTCCCTGCCTCAAAAGGGAACTGCCCAAACGTCTACTCCTGCCCCTAAAAAACCGACGGCCCGAACGCTACCGTCGAAAAAGATCCGTTCTACCTCGACCGCTTCTGAGCTCAGTCTATCGGTCGTCGATCCCGAATCAGCAACGAAGGGACCTTCGCAACTTCCTGCGGTCGAGACGTCTCCGATTGTTCATGAGCCCGATCCGTTCAGCGGCGAGGGTTCTATCCTCGCCAACGACCTGGGAACTGCCCCGGACGTCGAGTTCGCTCAAAGCGATCCTCTCGCTGCGTCGCGCCCTGTGGGAAGTCTGAATCTCATGTCAGACGAAGACGAACTCGAAAACGGCTCTTTCCCTGCCCTTCCCGCGTCGCCAACCGCTCTTCCGCTCGAAAACGAAAGCGTTTTACCCGACAGCGAGCCGATGGCGCAAACTCCCCTTCCGCCGAGCGGTTCGAGTCTTTCCCTTCAGGAAGTTGAGGAAGATTTTCCGCAACCGTTGCAACCAGAAGGTCCTCTCGCTACGTCCCTTGAAGGCGACGAAACAAGCGCGCTGGAAGAAGAACCACGCGCTTTGCCAAGTCCTCTTCCGATTAGCGAACCAGCGCCTGCCCTACCTCAGGGATCGTCGGGAACCTCTACGCAACAGCTCCCTCAAATCAATTCAGATCGCCAGAATAAAGACGGATTTCTTGCTGGGAACGAGAGGAAAACCATCGCAAGCTTTGTGGATTCCATCATTTCCAATCAGGCGACGCCCGGCAATTCTGAACTCGAAGGTCCTCAAACGACGCAGATCATCGTCGAGAAAATCGCTCCTGAAGAAGTGCAGACGAACAAACCTGCAACGATTACAATCAGAGTGAAAAACACGGGAAATAAGACGGTGCGTCACATCCTTCTTCACGAAACGTTGCCGCAGGGCGCTCAATTCGTCTCCGCAGACGCTAACATCTCGCCAACGCCTCAAGGCGACCTGTTCTGGCCCGCGTTTGATCTTGAATCGCAGCGCGAGAAAAGGTTCGATTATTCCATTGTTCCTTCTGAAGAAGGGGATTTTGGTAGCGTCGCCACGGTTCTGCTTCCAATCGAAGCGACCTTTAAAACCAAATGTTCACGTCCGAAGCTCAAGGTGGAGGTCACTGCCGCAGAATCTGTCGAACTCGGTGAAAACGTTAGCTTTGACATCGTCGTTACGAACGTTGGAACGGGTTCCGCATATAATGTCGCTCTTCTGGAAACGATCCCGGAAGGACTTTTTCATCCGAACGGTTCGGTTCTGGACAACAAACTTGGAACGCTTAAGGCTGGCGAATCTAAACGTCTCCCTCTAACGCTCAAGACAGTCGCTCAAGGACAAAGCGTCAACAAACTCTCCGTGTCCGCCGACGATTGCGAACCCGAGGAGGTCGAAACAATCGTCAACGTCACGTCGCCGCAACTTGAACTCGGCATCAAGGGAGTGACGAACGCGTATCTTGAACAATCGACAGTTTACAAACTGACGGTTAAAAACGTCGGCGACGCGCCTGCTCATGACGTCAAGCTTGTCGCTCAACTTCCTGAAAGCGTCGCTTTTGTCAAGGCCAACAATCTTGGAGCATACAAAGAGGACGAACATTCCGTCTATTGGGATCTGGCCGATCTGCCAGTTCAGGCCAACGGCGAGATCGAACTCACTGTCAAGTCGACGAAGCCGGATAAAGTCGAATTGGTTTTCAGCGCGTCTGGTCCCAATAACCTGTCGGTTCAAACTTCTAAAACAATTTCGATCGACGGGCTTGCCGCGCTCTCCTTCAATGTGACGTCCAGCGCCGATCTGGTTGAAGTTGGAAATGAATTGGAATACACGATCACAATTGTGAACAATGGAACGAAAGCCTCCTCAAACGTCGTTCTTCAAATCCTCGCGCCCGAAGCGATCTCGATTCTGGCGACAGACGGTCCGACGCAGGCGACAAACCGTAATGGCGTCGTTGTCTTCGATCGAATCCCTGAAATTGGCGCGAAATCTTCGACGACTTATAAGGTCAAAGCTTCCGCAAATCAGGCGGGCGACTGCCGCATCGGCTTCCAGTTGAGCTCCGACGACCTCGATCCGCTCGTCAAGGAAACCAACACCAGAGTGTACGAATAATCAGACAGACGTTAGAACGACGTTTTGTTCGTATACGCAAATGAGAGCCGAATCAGGAAAGAATCGACCTTTCCGAATTCGGCTCCCTCTTTATACGCTCTTGTAAAATCAAGTCAAATCGATAGAATGACAGAGCTTTGCCAGTCACAGACGTCTTTATCGCGGTGAAACCATGTCCATTGAGATCATTGTCAAAAACGAACAGGAAACCGATATTCTCGGACGAGTTCTAGCACGCTCCATTCCCGACGGGACGGTCGTGTCGCTCGTGGGGACGCTTGGCGCGGGCAAAACTCGTTTGGTTCAGGCAATCGCTCAGGCGTCAGGAGTTCCGCAGAACGAGGTCGGCAGCCCGACGTTTGTGCTGATCAAAGAATATCAGGGCGACGTAAGAAAGTTCTATCACTTTGACGCTTATCGCTTGAAGGACTCAGACGATTTTCTCGAACTGGGGGTGAGCGAATATTTTGACAGCGACGGGGTTTCTTTCGTCGAATGGGCCGATAAAGTCGAAGACGCGATTCCGGAAGACCGTCTTGAAATTTCCATCTATCCTCTTGAAGAAACGGCAAGGCGGATTGTTATAACCGCCATGGGGAGTTTTGATCCGGACTTTGAAAAGAACGTTCTTGAACGATGGGGTCGCGCGTCTTCCCCACGCCTGAAATGAAGAAGGCCGTCATTTCCAACGTCGAAGTCGGTTTGTCTTTGCCGGAAGCGTCGCGTCCGAAACATTCTATGAAGGACGAAGCGCTCCTCCCCGGGATCTTGCTAACGCTTGTTCCTCTCGCTCTTTTCACAGCTTTCTTCTTACCGACGGCGGACTCTGGCGTCAGGTGCTCTTATCGCGACGTCGCTTACTACTATTATCCCCTTTTTGAACAAATACAAAGCTGTTGGGAATCAGGACAGCTCCCATTGTGGAATCCATACGTCAACCTCGGACAGCCGCTTGCGGGAGATCCTACGTCGAGCGTTTTTTATCCGGGCAAGGTTATCTTCTTTCTGTCGAGTCTCCAAATCTGTTCTTACGCGCTCTGCTTTAAAATATACCTTTGGCTTCATGTTATTCTTGCTTTTTATTCGGCCTTCCGACTTTTGCGTTGCATTGGCGCCAGCAGGATAGGCTCGACGCTCGCAGGCGTGTCGTACGCGTTTTCCGGACAGGTTTTATTCCAATATACGAACGTTATCTATCTCGTGGGCTCAGCCTGGGCGCCGTTGCACTTTGCGTATGCGCTTGTTTTTTTTAAAGAACGAACAGCGCGTCGCAAAATAACGGCGTTATGTAAATTGAGCGCAATTCTTGCGATAACGATACTGGGTGGAGAGCCTCAGATCGTCTACCTAACGCTCCTGACGTCGACCGTCGTTTCCTTGTTTTGGGCGCGTCCAATCCAGGAAGCCCATATCGTCAAGCCTGAACGTTTTAAAGGGAGAATTACAGCGTCGCTGTGTTTCCTCCTCGGGACGTGCGTATTAACAGGTCTTTTAGCCTCAATTCAAATTCTTCCCAGTCTCGAAGCGGTTGAACGTTCAACACGATCTGACGACAATGGCGTTCGTTCGATATGGGAGTTTCCGTCGGCCTTCAACGCAGCCCGGGCTGCAGGAATGGAGCGTCCGACGCTTCACAAGGAAATCTGTCAGGGGCTTCTATGTCAGGACTTCTCGCAAAATGGCAGAAGTCGGTCAATCTACCGCTTTAGCGTAGGCCCATGGCGTTGGCTTGAATACCTTTTCCCTAACGCCGGTGGAAAACAGTTTCCTCAATCCGCCAGATGGTTTGAAGCGTTTCCAGAAGAACTCTCCGTCTGGACCCCAACGCTCTATTTTGGGATTATTCCATTTTTACTGGCGCTCGCGTCGATGAGACTAAGACGTGGCGCTTCCGGTCCAGCTTCAGACCAACCGAGAGCGTTCATATCAGCCGCCGCAACCTGGCTCGTCTTATTCGGATTGCTGGGCGCGCTGGGAGGTTTTGGATTGGTATGGCTGATTCGTTTCCTTAAGGACGTCGTCAACGGAACCACGCCTAACATGACCTTCGTCGACGGCGATCCCGTCGGCGGTCTCTACTGGCTTCTCAACCTTGTCTTACCCAAATTCGTTGAATTTCGATATCCCGCAAAGCTATTAACCGTCGCCGCTATTGGATTTTCAACGCTTGCGGGAATTGGATGGGACTATGAAAGAAGCGCCAGAAAATTCAAAGTCCTAATGTGGACAGCTTTTACATTGGCTATCACAGGCGTCGTCGTCCTGCTGATCTGGGGACGATTCTTTTTTTCCTCCCTTCAGATTCCAACCAATCCGCTGTTTGGACCGTTCCAGCCGCAACTTTCCTGTAAGATCGTTCTCTGTTCTCTCGTTCAAACCGCGATTGTGCTCGGCGTTACTCTCGCGGCGCCCGACATATTGAGACGCTTGACAGGCAAGAGAGAACGCGTCTGGCTCTCAGGACTCGTTCTTTTAATCGTCGCGGGGGACCTGTTTTTTGCGAATCGCTGGTTGATAACCGTCGCTCCGTCGCGTCTCTTCGAGCGTTCCTCTGAAATCGTTTCAGACGAATTTAAAAACGATTTAGCCGGCGCGATTCGCTCAAACCCGCCAACGCGAGTTTACCGCTATCCCATCTGGTTTCCGGCGGTATTTCAGACAAAGTCGTCTCCTCGTCGCGTTACCGAACGCGTCGTGTGGGACGTTGAAACTCTTTATCCGATGTATCCCTTTGCTCGGGGCGCGGCGATCGTCGACGTACGCGGCGCCGTCATGGAAAAAGAATACGCAAAATTCATCGACGAGGCTTTTACTGGCGTCAACCTTGACGCGGATCTTGCCTTCCTTGACGTTCGATATATACTCGGACCTCGATTCTGGACCGAGCGGATATCGCCGTCCGGGACCAACTCCAATCAGGTCGTAAACAGCGACTGGAGCGTCTTCTTTAAGAAGCTTGAAACGCCTCCTTCTCGAGCGAGACTGTTTCGAAACGGACAGCCCGTCGAAACCAGTCCGCAAGACGACGTAACAATTCTGTCGTATAGGAATAATGAGATTATTTTCCTCCTGAAATCGTCAGATTCGGCGGAGCTCGTCGTGTCAGAGCAATACTGGCCGGACTGGAGTTTGGAGTTGCTTCCAGTCTCTAACGAGGTCTGCGAAAAGCTTAAAAACATAAAACAACATTGCGTTCTTTCCGACGAGCTTCAGCGCGTCAGGGGCGCCGAGGTTTCAAATCAGCGTGTCGAACCGGTTTTTGGTTTTCTCAGGAAAGCGTCGATTCCTCCGGGACGTTACTGCGCGGTCATGAGGTATCGCCCCAGAAAACTGTACGCAGGCGCCGCCATATCAGGAGCGGGCTGGACGGCGCTTCTCATGTTGGCGGCGATCCATTTAAGACGTCGACGAAACAAATCAAGCCGACTACAGAAAACCTCAGGGGCGAAACTCTCCCGCCCCTTTTCATAAAGGTTCAGAAACTGAACAGAATCTCCGCTCGTAAAGACGGTTGCTGAAAATCTGAACGTTGAAACAAGGACGGATCGACTGTTTCGGAATGAAAGTCGACTTGGCGTTATGAGGTTCAGACGTGGTTCGGCGTTTCGAGAAACTCAGTTTTCGTTCCCCTGATTCGATTAAAACAAGCGTTCAACGAACCTGCATCACGACGCCGGTTCCACATTCGCGCGACATCAGAATTCTGCCATGATCGAGAGAAACGCCGGAACCGATCTTGCGATCGATAAGGAGAGGGCCGTCAATGTAGATATAGTCGACCTTACGCGCAAACTGGGACATGGCGCTCGCCGCAATCGTCGATTCAATCGTGTTGCCGATCATTGTCTTAAGCCCCAGCGAAACGGCGCGATCAATCGCCTTTCGCGTCGGATTGAGACCGCCAAACTTGACTGGTTTCAAGTTAACGCCGTCAAAAAGCCCTACGCATTTAGAAATATCCTCCTCGCAACGACAACTCTCGTCGGCAATCAGAGGAATCGAACAAGCCGCTTTGAATTTCTTCATTCCTTCCAGATCGTCAGGATGTAAGGGCTGCTCAATCAGTTCAATGTTAAGCTCGTTGAGTTCGGGAAGATAATCGATCGCTTGCTGATAAGTCCAACACCCGTTAACGTCCAGACGAAAAGGAGCGGCGGTTCGTTTACGGAGCTCGCGCAAAATCTCCATATCGTCGCGCGAACCGAGCTTAACTCTGTAGATGGGCCAGTCCGGTTGCTCGTTATACTTTTCGAGAATACGAAAAAGGGAATCCAACCCCAAAGTATAGCTGGAAAGTGGAAGAGGACGATGGGCGTCGTAGCTCCAAATACGCCACAGCGGCGCGTTACGAAGCTTTCCCCAAAGATCGCAGGCAGCCATTTCGATCGCAGTCGTCGCGGCTTTATTACCCTTCAACGAGGGTTCCAGATGACGAATAAAGGCATGAGGATCGGCGAGCGCATGGCCTGCCGCCAACTCGCGACATCCCTCAAGAGCGAGCGTCATATCTTCGATGGAAACGCCCCAATGAGGATCCTCATATGTTTCGCCGTACCCTCTCAAACCGTCTTGTTCCAGTTCGACGACCACCGTCCGAATACGGCTAATCGTCCCGCGGAAAACGGTCATAACATGTTTGAGAGGGAGATCCCTTCGAATGATTTTAAGTCTCATCTGATGTCTTCAAAACGCTCACAAAAAAACGCCGCGCTGATTCGTTCCAGTCTTAACGCACGTCTCCACAAACCATATGGGCGACTAACCGAATTTTAACAACTATCTATTATAAAATCCATAGCCGGAAGCCAAGGTTCAGACTATAACGCGAATTGTCGGCCAAACAAACTTCACAACCGGCATTATCCGGCCCAAAGTCTAAGACCTCTCAACGTCGTCGGCGCCGCCCAAAGCACGTCTGATACGATACTTTCCACAAAGGGTTCCAAAGTCAGACGTTTATACTGGCGAAAAACAAACCGGAACTCTGAAATGGAACAATGTCTTTATGACAATTGTCCATTTTTTCCAATATCTGCAAGAGGGGTTAAAAAAAACGTCGCAAAGCCTGTGTTTCAAACGCGCTTAAACGCCGTCAAACAAAAAATCCCGGAGCGGTTAAGTCGCCCCGGGATCACGAAACAGATTGTTCGAGACGTCGTCAATTTCCGGGAGTCGCGCCTGTCGCCGGCAGAAGCAACATCGTTCCGACTTCGAAATACGCGGCGCCAGAACGCAGATTGTTGAGCCGTTTAATTTCGCCCCACCGGGAACTGCTGCCAAGCTCATTTTCCGCGATTGTCAAAAGGTTGTCTCCTTCCTTCGTCACATACTGACGATAGCCGGACGCGACCCCTGTCGCCACGCCTGGCGCGGCGCCCTGCTGAACCATATTGGGAGAGAGGCTCTGGTTGGCCGGCGCGTTTTGATTCGCTAAAACGTACTGGGAAACGCCCGAAGGCGCCGCTCCCGTCGAAGCTGTTCCGAGGGGAACGTTGTTCGACGCAACGACCGTCGTGGGAGACGCCGAACCGGAAACTGTTGACGCGTTCGGAGTTGCAAGCATCGAGGCGTCTATCCTGTCGCGTGAACTCAATTGGCCAAGAGGCGACATGGAATACGAATAATCCACTGCCGAAGGCATGAGATCGCCTGCGTCTGAACTCGACGGCGACACGTTCGCGACGGCGCTATTGGCAGAATTGACTGGCGTCGCCAATCCGTTGACCATACCGCCATTATTGGCCGGAACCCTGTTGTTAGACAATGCGTTATTGCCTCCGGTATTGGCAACGTTAGAGCCGGTTCCAGAATTCAACGGCGTTTGAACCAACGAATTTGTCATTGTCGTATTCGACGGAGCTTGTAGCGCCGAAGGCGTCGAGGTCGCCGCGTTACTGCTGGTCGGAACGCCGTTCGTCTGCGCGTTCGTCAACGAATTCGCGCCGTTCGCGACCGGCGTAGACGTCAGCGGCGAGGCGTTCGTAGCCGCTCTCTGTCCCCCGTTTGCCGCCAAACTGTTTCCGTTTGCCGCCAAACTGCTTCCCCCGTTCGCCGCCAAACTACTCCCACCGTTCGCCGCCAAACTGTTTCCGTTCGCCGCCAAACTGCTTCCGGTCGCCGCCAAACTACTCCCACCGTTCGCCGCCAAACTGCTATTGGCCGCGCCAGCGAGCGAGTTGTTCGGCGTCCCGGAACTCGCCAGAGGAGACGTGGTTGTCAAACCATTCGCGTTATTACTCGGAGCGCCGAGCTCATTGAGATTCGTGAAAGAATCCTGAAGCTTCTGGAAATTGTTGTTGATATTATCGCCCACGTTCTGAATCGAATCCGCCGCAGACTGATAAGCGCTGCCCAGGGAATTGGACAGATTGTCATAGCCCTCTCTGAGCGAATCTCGTGCTTGTTCAAGTGAATTCGACACGGTTGAAAGCGAATTATTCAAGGCTTCCGACGCCTGTTCTCCCCTTTCTCTAAGACTTGACACGCCTTCGTTGAACGAATCGACATGTTCCTGAATTCCCGCTTGGAAATTCTGCGAAGCGTCGGCAACTTTACCGGCCAAATTATCGACCTGAGAATTCAGACTGTTCAAAGACTCAGACAGCTGGTTTCCAGCGTTGGAGGTCCTCTGAGAATTCAACAGAGAGGGACTGGAATTCCATGAATCAAAATCGTCTGCGACCACGTTGTTCGCGCCGCTGAGAGCGTTCATGTCAGAATCGTCGTTCAGTTCCAGAACAGCGTTAGAAGTCCCTCCAACCTGCAAATCCATCCCCGAATCGCTCGAAGCCGTTGTTCGAGGATTTAACAGACTCGGAGTCTCTTGCGTAGCTCCTGCGTTCAAAGAATTATCGTTAACAGCGTTTGCATTCAAGGAACCGGCGTTCGACAACCCCGCCAGAGACGACGCGTTCCCAGAGGGCTGTGACGTCGGCTGCGGAACATTCGTCGCGCTCTCGGTCGGAACAGACGCGTCGGCGGTAAGCTCGTCCTCGGCAAAGGTTAAACCTGCGCCGTCGTCAACTGGTTCCGTCGCTCTACTGTTTAAAACGGATTCGACGGCCAAACTGGGCTCCGAAGATTCGGCGGCGCCCCAATCGGCGCCGGAAGTCGCGTCCGTTTCATCCTGGACGGACGGCGCGACCGTCGTCAGCGCGTCTTCGTCCGTCGGTAAAGGATCTATCGAGGCGGCGACCTCGCCAACCTGCTCGTCAGGAACGTCTAACTCAAGCGTTGAGGCGTTCGTCGATGGATTCCTTACCGGCGTATTTCCAAAGTTGAAATCAGCTTCGGCAGGATCAACGTCAACCGTCTCCAGCTCGTCGCTGTCAAGCAAAGAATCGTCGCCGTAAGACGCCGCGACCGTCGCGGTCGTCGACGCGTCGTTGTCCGTCAAATCGCCATGCGTTCCTTTCTCGGCGTCAAAATCTGCAACTGCGTTGGAAACGGCGTCGTCAAGATTGTTTCCAAGCTCATTAACGGAAGCGTTGAGAGAGTCCTTCGCGTTCGAAGCCGCGCCGGCAAGCTCGTCCCCGACGTCTTGAAGCGAATCGTTCAAATTTCCAAGCGCTTCGTTTCCGGAGTCCACGAGCCCGGAGAGATCGTCTTCAAGTCCGCTCGCGTTGCGGCTCAGTTCGTCAGAAGCGTCGCTGAACGCGCCCGAAAGACGTTCGCCAAGCTCGTTCGCTTTTTGAGACGCAACTGAAATCCCTTCTTCAAGGTCGTTCTTAAGGGAATCCGTCTGCTCCATCAGGGATTGATTAAACTCATCAAGCTTACTCTTGACGCCGTCCTTTGTCTTTTGAGACAAATCAGAAGCGTCTTTCTCAGCTTTTGCGAGCTTGCTCTCCAGCTTTTCGCCACTCTTGGCGTCGTCCGACGATTCGCCCTTTCTGAACTTGCTGACAAGCCTGTTCCACCACCCCTTCTTTTCGCCCTTTTCGTCGTCTGAAGCGCCTTCTTTGGCAGGCGAAGACGCGGGGGCTGAAGACGCCGTCTTTTTCGAATCGTTCGACGAGCCTTCCTTATTGGATTGGAACTTGCTCTTAAGTCCGCTCAACCACGATTTGGCGGAGTCAGAACTCTCCCCCTTTCCATCCTCCTTCCCTTGAACAGAAGCAACGTTATCGCCCTCCGTCGCAGGACGGTTGGGGCCAAGGAACATATACCCTGTGTACCCTGCTACGAGCAATATCGAGGCAATAACCGTAACCTTAGCCGTTTGAACCCCGATGCGAGTCCAATCGATTTTGCTCGAACTCGGTTCGTCGCCGTCCTCCTCGTCATGATTCAGACCGGAATCGTCGGAATTCTCCGCGAAACCTCTGCCCAAACGAGAACGTTTCTTCTCCTCGCGGCGCGCCTTCTTCCGTTCACGACGTTCCTGACGCGCGATAAGACGTTCCTCGTCTCGCTCGGCTTTCGACGATTTCTTGCCGTCCTCTTCCGCGTCTTCAGCCTCGTCCTCTTTACGCCGTCCCAAAGCCGCGAAGGAATTCGTTATTTTCTTACTCGCCGCCTTGACTGACGACGTCGCAACCGAGAGGTTAATACCTGACAGAAGAGAAGACAAGCGCCCTACTCCCAGTTCTCGCAACTGTCCCTGAAGACTCTCCTTCTCCGCGTTGAGCTCCGAGATCTTCTCCTCGCACGAATCTCGATCTTCCTGAGAGGAGCTTTCATCGTCGCGAAGCTGGCAGTATTCATGAATCTTCTCGTCAAGATCGGCGACGCGTCTTCTGAGATCTTCAATTTCTACCCGGCGAGATTCCTTCTCTGCCTGTCTCGCGCTCTTCTCACGCGCCTTGCGTTCACGTCGGGACTCCACTTCCTCGGTCCCAGACTCGTCTTCCACGTCGTCCGAAACGCCCCCTTGAGAGACGCTGGCGTCATACGCCCTACCGGATTGCGATTTTGCGCTCGTCTGAGGCTCCGCGACCGCCTTGACAGGTCGAAACGACACTCCGCTCGTATAAGCGCTCGTCGTTCCCGTACGACTCTTCTCGGACCCGGTATCGTACGGAGTCGGCGTCGCGCGATGAAGCGAGCCCAACGGCGACGGTTTGTTCTCTTTAAATCCGCTGTTCGCTTGCCCGGATAATGAAGACGAATTCACTCCGACGCCGGAAAAGTTTGAATCAGACGAAACGCTATACTGCGACCCGGCGTTCGAAGAAGCGTCTTCCTCGTCGCCATAGTAATTCTGGCCGTCGTAAGCGTCGTCTTCGTCGTCGGCGTCATAGTTCGAATCGTCTTCATATTCCTCGCTGTAGCCGCCGTCCGCGCCGTAGCCGTCGTAGCCCCGAGAACGATTCCTGAATTTGTTCTTCTGCGATCTGCCATAGTCCTCGTCGCCGTCGACTTCATACTCGTAAGATTCTTCGAAGCCTTCGCCAAGACCGCCTCTGTTCTTGCTCCCTTTTTTCTTATTCTTACCCATTTCGTCGTCCCCCTACTCTCGCTCCGTAATCTTTTCAGCAACTCTTAACTTGGCGCTTCTGGACCGCGGATTGTTTTCGATCTCCTCGTCAGTTGCGACAATCGGCTTACGCGTTATCGCCTTCAAGCCCGGCGTCTCGCGAAAGGCGTTTTTAACCAACCGGTCTTCAAGCGAGTGAAAGCTTATGATCGCGACTCTGCCGCCTGGATTAAGGTAATCGATGAATTTCTTCAAAAAAGTTTCAAGAGAACCAAGCTCGTCATTAACAGCGATGCGCAGAGCCTGGAAGGTGCGCGTCGCAGGGTCTATTCGTTTTTTGCTCCAGGGAGGTGTTGGATCGCAACGCCGACAGATTTCCGCAAGCTCACGAGCGGTTCGGATCGGCTTCTCCGTTCTTCGCTCGACAATCGCTCGCGCTATTCGGCGACTGTTGCGTTCCTCGCCGTATTTAAAGACAACGTCCGCGATCTTCTCAGCGCGCCAACGATTGAGCGCCTCATAGGCCGGCGTCCCTTCCGTCGGATCGAATCGAAGATCAAGGTCTCCGTCCGACTCGAAACTGAAGCCTCGTGAACGGTCCGCTAACTGATCGCTGGACAGCCCAAGGTCCAGCAAAAAACCGTCGACTTTTTCAACGCCGGCGCGTTCCAACACGGCGTCAAAATCACAGTAGTTGGCAAAATAAGACTTGAATGGCGGCGGTTCGTTTAATTCGGCCATTCTTGCGTCGACGCGATCCAGCGCCGCAGGGTCCCGATCTATGCCTATGACAAGACCTGTCGGCGCGACGGCGCGCGCAATCGCGATGGAATGTCCGCCTCCGCCAAGCGTGCCGTCGACTATAATCTTACCAGGACTCAAATTGAGCGCGTCAAGCGTCTCTTGATAGAGAACCGGAACATGAACGGTCGGCGTTGTCTCTTTAACCATAACTCTGTCTTACCTGCCTTCTTCACGCCGCGCTACGACGTCGCGTCAAAAAACGAAACTTGCCGAAGCTGGCGACGGGTAAGTATACGTTCTTTTTAACGTCGTGCCAATACCAAGTGAAAGGGCGAGAATCGTCCACGCTTCCCAATTAGGAACGACGCTCTCCCTGGAATAATCTCCGTTGAAGCTGGCAAGCCGTATAGTAATATAGCGCAAAAAATGAAATCAGGGCGTCTCGGAAGCGCAGAAGTCTTCAAAAAGCGGAATCTTTCAACAACCAAACGCATTATTCGTCAACGTCGATCCATTTTTAAAAGCCAATGTTTCTTTCCTATTCTACAGTCCTTTAAGATATGAAAAGCGTTCACAGGCGCCGCGACAATGCGACGACAGAAAAATACGCGTCGGCTTGCGTTCAAGCGACCCGCGCGCCAAAGAACTTTTCTACGACGGACGCGAGCTCCGATTGAAAAACCTGACAAAAAACACCAATGCAAAGGAAAAGAAGGACAAGCGTCAGGATTGCGTTGACGTTAAAGCTAATCGCGTAAAGATTCAGTTGAGAGAAAAGACGTCCGCTCATTCCAACGCATAAATAAACAAGAGCTGTCGCGATAATCACGGGAGCGCTAAGACGAAGTCCGAGAACGAATGCGCTCGATAACGCGCCCGTAAGATTAACGACAAGTTCGGACGGGGATAGGCCGGCGCCCGGCGCCACGACCGAGAAGTAATGAAGAAAGCCGTCCAGAAACGCCTCGAAACCGCCGCAAGCGACAAACGTCGCAAGCATAGCCCAAAACAGAAAAGAAGCGGGAGCGGTCGTCTCGCCCCCCAACGAAGGATCGAAGCTTTCCGCGACCGAAACGCCTCCTATTCGTGAAATCGTCTCGCCTGCCAAATAGACGCCCTGAAAAAATATTTTCAGGAATAATCCCGTCCCCGCCCCGAGCAAGAGCTCGAATGACAGAGAAAGTGCGAGTAGAACGCAATTACCCGCGTTAAAAACGAACGCGCGGGAGACGGAAGGATCGCTTCCCGCCGCGACGGATGGAAAGACAAGGAACGAAAGTAGAAGAGCGCAGGTCAATTTATTGAGGCGTGAAATCTCAACGCCGCCAAATACGGGCGCGAACCATACCGTGCCTGCGCACCTTGCAAAGGTCAGAAGAAAAAGGCGAAGCGTAAAAAACGACGTCAGTTCCATCCCAGCTCCCATCGACCGTTCGCTCTGGTTCTTCCTCGTCATGCGCCGTCAAAAGCGTCCGATTATAGTGTCCGACGCCCTGCGGAGCGCGCTCAGCGACGAATGGTCGTCCCGTTCTGTCTGGAGTTCGTTTTAGCGTCGACTGTGCTCACGCCGGAACAAGTGGAGAATGTGATCGTGATGGGGCGGCCGTCTCGCACAATTTCCATGCTCCCCTTCTCGCCCGGCTTCGTCAGTGCGATCATGCGCGCAAGGTCAAACTTATTCCTGACGCGTTCGCCGTTGAACGTTCGGACGTGATCCCCGACCCTGACGCCGGCAAGTTCGGCGGGTGAGTTCTGTTTGACCTCGCTCAGACCAACGCCGTGCTCAAGAACGTATTCGCTGGAACGCGAACCGTCGAGCACGACTCCAAGATAGGAGCGGCGCCACGCGCCGGAATCGACCATATTACGAACGACGCTAAGCGCGTCTTCTATCGGAATCGCAAATCCGATGCCCGTTGCGGTAGAGTCCTTCTGGATCGTGGCGGTCACGATACCGACGACGTCGCCGCACGCGTTAAAAAGCGGTCCGCCTGAGTTCCCCTCAAGAATGATGCCGCTGATCTGAATATAGCGAACCAGATCCTTGTCGCCGTTTTCAGAAGTCTCCTTGATGATACGCGCTTCCTTAAGTTCCGCGGTGTTCCTGTAAACCTTGCCGACATGACAATAAGTCATAGTCCAGTCCATGAAAAGGGGCGCGCCGATCGTGAAGACGCCAAACCCGGCTTCCAGTTCGCTACTGTTCGCGAGACGACAAAGACGAAGACTGGAAAGGCTCGCGACCGTCTGGAGATCAATCTCAAGCGCGGCAATATCAAAGTCCTCGCAAGGTAAAACTCTGATCGGTGAAAAAGTCTGGCCGTCGTAGGTTGAAATCGCGATATCACGGCAACTTTCGGCGCCTTCGATTACATGACTGTTCGTAACGACGACAATCCGACCCTTGTACTGCACGGCAAAACCGCTGCCATGGGTTTCTTCCGGTTTGCCGGCGACGATTCTTTTAGCGTTTATGGTCAGAACAGCGGGGCGCACCTCTCTGCTGACTCTCGCTTTTTCTTCGTCCAATCTGGTCAACAGAGAATTATCGCGCGGCTCGCCGCCGCTCAGTTCGGAAACGCCGATCTGAGTCGCGCCTGACGTTACGGCGCGAGACGAGGCAAATCCGGTCGAACTAATCGGGTTCGCCGCATTGGCGCCGGCAAAACACCGCGGCAACAACGCGTTTTCCGGTTGAAACGCTTTCAAAACGTCTGATGAAAAGTCTGGCTCGTGCTCCGACGTCATAACGGGAACGGCGACGCTCGAAGAGTCAACGTTGGGTTCCGGACCATATGCGCGCGAGGCGGCGCTTCTATTAGACGCAGAAAGGCGCGAGTTGGCGAGCTCGTCGTGAGCGACGTTCGCCGACGAAAGGGGCGTCGGCGCAACTTCTTCGGACGTCGGCGCCTTCAACGGCGCGGGAATCGTCGTCTCGTCCTTAACGGGTGCGACAAAAAGAGCCTTCGGCGCGGCCGAGGAGTCCGGTCCATACGCTCTGCTTTCAGAAAAACCTCCGGGAACCGTATAGGCGGTTTGCGTGACTCTGATCCCTTCGCGCTCGTTAGGAGCGTAAACGACCCTCGTGGTTGCGGCGTTCTCAAAAGACGCGCCGCTAATAATGTTAACGTTGTCGGCGACGACTGAATCAGCCCCCGCTTTCCCAGTCGAACCGCCGGAATACGTCGCGCCGAACGCCAGACCGGAAACAAACGCTCCGACAACATAAAAAAGCAGACTCACGCTCGATTTTGAAACATTCAAAGAAGACGTCTCAGGGAGTCGTCGTGGTCTGCCAACAGAAACCGCAACGATCATGCACGCAGACGCAAGCGCGAAATGTAAAACGGCTAAAACGCTCTCAGAATCATGTCCTGAAATCGTCGAAAGCACGCTCAAGACCGAATTGATACTCGAATAAGACATGAAACCCTCCGCTAGCGCTTTTCCAGCGTCGACCATGACGCTGGATTCCAGAGTCGAAAGGCATAGCTTGCCTCACGCCCTCTTTCAACTTTTATCAATGAACAGCCGTAACCGTTCGGAGCACCCTACCCAAAAAGACGTTCCTAGTCAAGTGGAAAACGACACGCCGGAAAACGCTCTTTCAGAGCGCTTCGCTCGTTCTGGCGAGCAGGAACGTCAGAAATCAGAAACTCGAGCGGGAATTAAAGGCATAAATGAAACGTAACCACGCGTCTCTGAAGAACCGGTCGACTCTTCGGAAGAGGACGTCGTCGCGGCGGACGATTCTGAGGTCGACGCGTTAACTGTCATAAAACGGAAACCCTCAGTCTGAGTTTCAGACTCGACGACGTCCCCCTGCGGCTTTTGAGCCGCAAAGGATGACGCCACGGGATTCATCATGGCGAAAACAAAGCTTCCGCCAAACAGCAAAACGCCGACAAAACAAACGCAGAGTCGAACGCGGACGCGCCTGCGCGCCCGCGACGCGCAAAGAGTTCGCGACGCGACCAGCCTTCGATACTTAGAAAGGTTCGATAGAAATCCACACGCGCAGATCGCAAACAAGAGAAACAAGACTATTCCTGGGATCGCTGGTAAAGAGTGCATTACAAGCCCCGTTAATTCTCAACATAATTGCCGAGTATCGCCCTGAGGCGACACGCCATCCTTAGTCGTCAACGAATCGTGGGTGAAATCCACCCCGGGAAAAATCCGTATCCCCGACGTCGCTTTACCGACGTCTGACGATTCGTTTGCTTCGGGATTATACCTCCAAAGAGAAACCGATACAACATTATTTCAAGAAAAAAATGTTATATCCGGAAAATTCTCTACTAAGTCGTTTTATGGTCGATCTTCAAATAATCGGCCCGTGAACTCGAACAAAAACTAACGGTCATTAAAACGCCGCGACCCAGCGAAGCCGATTCACTGTTTCAAGTAAGTCAACTTCACGGTCCTCGTTATAGGTTCTCCTCTGCGAAGGAGCTCGATTTGCGCTTCTCCGGGCTCAGATATCGCGATAAGATACTCCAGTTCATGATAATCCGTTGGGCTTTTCCCTTTGAATTGTACAATCTGATCGCCTTCGAGCAATCCAGCGGCGGCGGCCGGCGAATTAGGAACGACTCGGGTCACCGCCACGCCAGAAACTCCGTACGTTTCGTTGAGAACGTCCTTAAGTTCGACCCCCAGTTGCGTATACCCCCAGGAGCTGTTATTGATACGATTGGCTATCGCGGAGACAATGTCCTCCATTCTGATCCCGTAAGAGACGCCAATCGGGAAACTGATCTCGTAACCGTTCCTATGAACAAAGTTGTCAAGCGTCGCCTTAACCATCGAAACGACATTTCCCCGACTGTCGATAATTGGACCTCCGCTCATTCCGGCGGTCAAGGAGGCGTTCAGCTCAAGATAACGACAGGAAGGAAGCTCATCGTCGCTATCCAGGAAAAAGTTCTTATTGCTTACCGAACCCATAAGCGTATGTCCCGGAAAACCGGGAGGATTGCCGATCGCGATAATATTTTCATAAAGCCCAAGTTTCTCGCTTTCACCGGGCTTGAAAACGGTTATTTCTGGAAACTTTTCGATTTCTTCGCGACTTATCTCGAAGACAACCGTGTCAATCCACGGAAAACAAGCGAAATACTCGTAGTTTGTTATATGATTCTTTCTGACAGTCTTGATCGTGATTTCGTGAGGTTGGAACCCTCTAATCAAGTGTTCGACAGTCACAATGAAGTATCGATCAAAGAGTTTGACAATAAAACCAGAGCCATAATTGGTTCTTTTTCCTTCATGGACGTTCGGCGATTCGTAGCTTTCACATCGAATCAACAAAACGCCTCCATAGACGGCGTCATGGATCTTCTCCCAATTGGGCGCTTCAAGTTTAGGCTCTTCAAGTTTAGGCTCAAGAGCCGACGCAAGCTCGACCAAATTTTCAGAGTCCTCCGACTGCGGCGTTTGAAGCGCGTTGGTATGAGAAAGGTCCGAGAACGACGTCGACTCCCGGGATTCGGAACTGGCGGCAGCATTGGCGAAGTACGCGGTACTGGGCGCCAGGACGTCAGACTTGTCGGAGAAAGCGTCAAGAGGCGCCGCCAAGACGCCGTTGTCGCCCGTTAAAACCAAAAGCTCTGGTTTGGGCTCAATCTGTTTCTCTTTCAACATTCTGACGTCGTCGGCAAGAATGCCGAAGCGCAGGGCAATTTCTTTACTATTGTCGCTAAGCTTCTGGATCGCCTCCTGAATCTTCGCGACTTCTTCACGACTGACATAATTCTGCATGTCGGAAGCAAGCATGGGACGCTCTGCCGGAAGATCGAAAGACGCCTCGGAGGATGCGCCGTTGTTAAACTGCGGCTGGAAATGCCTGAACGACCATACGAGACACGCAATGGTCGCCGAAAGGACAAAACAACTTAAAAGGAAGATCAATGGTTTCTTCATTGCCAATACTCCTTTAAAATGAGTTCGAAAAGAATCATTTCGTACGATAAAAATCCGGAACGTTTCAGACGAAAGAAGCGCTCGAATACAGGTCGTCATCGGCGACTGCTTCCCTCTGGAACGCCGCCGACTAAAGAACGTCTCAGAACGCTTCTTCCGTTTCGTCTGGACGGCGCTAACCTCAGGAAACGCTCGTTCTCCCGAAGGCGGATTATCTCATGAGAATTAATCAAACGCGCGGGTCGGCTATCGTGTTGATAACGACCTCGCGCCTCGAATCAATACGCGATCGTTTTCAACAATGCCGGCGTACAAAAACGCCGCTCCCACAACAGGTGGAAACCATGAAGAAATACGTACGGCGCGCCAGGTCGTTTCATGCAGAGAGATGAAAATATCCGGAAAAAAATCAACGCGCCCGCAAACAAAAGGCTCAAAATGAACCCTGAGACCACTGGCAAAGCAAGCATCGCAACCCCCGTTAACTCTCAACATTACTGCCGAGTACCGCCCTGAGGCGATACGCCATCCTTAGGAATCAACGAATCGCAGACCCAATCCAGCTCCGGGAAAATCCCTTCCCAAAAGTTGTCTGAATAACGCCTGACGACCCTGCTAATAGCATTATAGGTCTGAAAAACGCCATTGCAACTTTTATGAAAAAAATCGTTAAAAAAGAAAAAAGTCTTCCTTCCGGAAGAAACAGCTCTCGAATTTAAACGCTTTAAACCCGGACCAGTCCGGATATATGTGTAAATTACTTTAGAGAAAACCCATTACGTCATCAGGGCAACATGTCCTGACGACAAATGGGAAGTTAGAGCGGTTGTGTCAGCGTTTCCTTCGCCACGCCTGTTACCGCAGGAATTCTGATTTCAGAAGAGCCTCTCATGCGTCGAGACGCTCAGGACGAACGAATTTTAAAAATCAAAATTCAAACCAATACTCGAAGAACGGATGACTTTACAGCAATATAACGCAAAGAAAAGCCTTGGCTATCGCAACCATTCTTAACCGAAAGATCAATTTGCGAAAAATTCTCTTTCTCTGTCATCCGCGTTCGAAAGCGTTCGTTCAAGGACGCTGAATCTGCTTATGAAGCTTTTCGTGTTCTAATGCCGTAAAAAGGAATCGAGCAGATTGCGTGGAGACAACGTCAAATAAACCGTTATAACGATAAAACGTTTGACGGGTCCCGTCCTTGAAGTTACAAAATAAACACGGAAGAGTTAATCCTAGTTAATCTGGAGACAAATTCCTTTCTCCCTTATGCCCGACAGGAAAATCAGCCCTCTCAAAAAGTCAAATAACGACACGGCGCTATCAAACGTTCGCCGCTCCCCTGCGGTTGCGTCATAGTGGATTTCTCAGACGGCGTTTGGCGACCCAGACGAACAAAAGGAGAAAAGCCATCAGCAAAACAGCCGCTCCAAACATAACATAGCGGCTTATCTCTTCCAATCCCAGCACGGAAAAAGCGGCGTTGATCATAACGATAGCGCAGATAACGGCAAAGCTCCGCTGAGCAATATTCGCGTAACCCGCTTTGAGAACGACGTTATGGGCTTGGACGCCAAGAGGAAAGCCAATCGCGCCGCCAACGGCAATCGCGGCGGCCAAAACGAGTATTTTAGCGTCAATTCCCTGGTCCGACGCGAGCAAATACGTCGCCCCTCCCGTTATTGTCGTGGACAAAAGCAGAAAGCGCGTCGCACGCGCCGTATCCTCTTCGGACGTTTTAAATCCCGACGCCAGCGTTGGCCGGAAGACCATCGCGCCGCCTACTCCAAGGACGGAGCTGAAGACGCCTGCCGCAAACCCGCCTATTAACGCCCAGACCGTCGTCATTCTGGTAAACTTCATCGGACTCGTATCGTTGTACTTGCGCGTCTTGCCAAAGAGCGTCTGATATCCAACGACGAACATAAAGATTCCAAAGAAGGTAAAGATCGCTTTATTGCCACAGAGTTCATTGAAGAAAATATTGATCGGCCGTCCGCAAAACGACGTAACGAACGCGCCAAGCGCCATTGGCATGACGAGATTACGTCCTATCGAGGGCTTTCCCCAGCCTATTTTCGGAGCCTCTTTGATCACGGGTCCTAATATTGACGGCGCCATTTGAAGGAGTCCAACGCCCGCCGCCTGCATGGGGGTGCAGTCAAAAAAGACAAGCATCGACGGAACAACCAGCCACCCGCATCCAACGCCCCAAAAACCGCCCGAGAACATCCCGACAAAGCCGACAAGAGGAGACAAGAGCGCCAGAACGATCCACTCTACCCAGGAAAAGCCTTCCACGTTGCTCTGCTCCGCCGTTTATCACGCAAAATGTCCGCTCGCCAGGATTATCGCTCAAAACCCAACGACTGTCTCGTTCGAATCGGCGTCCGTTCCATTGAGCGCGACGTCTTGCTCCGCGTCTGTCTTGCAAACCTCGGAGCCGATTCCCTTCGCTTCAACGTTTTCCGGTCGTGCAAGAACTGGAAACGCGTTGATTCGAGGAACCATCGTAACGCTTTTTTGGATCTGAGCGTCAAAGACCTGATCACGACGAGCGCGGCGAATCCAGATCGTTAACGCCCCTACGTCAAGACGGTCGTTTCTTACGACTCCGCCAGGACGTCTTTCCTCAAACCAATTGGTAAAACGGGAGTTCTGATCGAACCTTGCAAAATCGTCCAGCAATTCTTTCGAATCGTTGGGAAAGGTCTTCATCACGCTCTCGGCGACCGTACGCAGCGGCGCGCCGCCCCCCACGCGAACGTAAACTGGAGAAAGATGAACAGAATCAGGCAAACGATCAAATTCGTCTTCAATCTCGCCGACAAGCTCCTCGACAAGATCTTCAAGCGTCAACACGCCGAGATTCTTCTGGTCGATCGAGCTCACGACCAGCGCGATGTGCTCATGTTGCTTCACGAGAATATTAAGGACGTCGGAGGCCTTCGCCGTGGGCTCGACGCGAATAATCTTCCGCATACAGCTCACAATTCCGCAGGCGTTCTGGTCGGAATTACCGTCTTCTTTCGTCCCCCAAACGTCGCGTCCAATGAGTTCCTTGACGTTGACATAACCGATAATCAGCGAGCGGTCGTTCCTGTAATACACGGGAAAACGCGTGTGAGAATCGCTTTTGCCAATCTCAAGCGCCTCGGCGACGGACATGCCGTCCGAGAACATGGAAACGTCGGAAATGGGAACCATAACGTCGGACGCCAGAGTGCTGGAAAGTCGTAACGTCGCCAAAATGATCTTTTCCTGCTCAACGTCCAACTGGGAACGGCTGCGCGCCAGCGAAGTGAGGAGCATGATTTCCTGAACCGCGCCAAGAGGCGGTTCTGAAACCACCGTCTTCGGCTCAAAGGGACGATTCAAAATACGAAAAAGGTAGAAAAGCGGCTGAGACAGATACGTCAGCCAGCTTAACGGCCGGGCAATGACCAGCGCCAAACTGCGATTAAAACGCACCCCCAGCGTCTTCGGCAGTATCTCGGTAAACTGCAACATTATAAACGTAAAGACGAGCGAAAACGCGCCGACCCAATTGTCGCCCGTCAGATCGGCGAAGGACGCGCCGGCGAAAGAAGCGCCTATCGTGTGCGCCGCCGTGTTCAGCGTAAGAATTGCCGTAACTGGCGCGTTGACGTCCTTCTTGAACTCCTCCCATATTTTTCCTACCTTAGGATTCTTTTTGGAAATCTCTACAAGTTGGGCCGTTGAAAGACTCAAGAGAACGGATTCGGCAATAGAGCACATCGACGAAACGATGAGCGCTACGGAAAAACTTACTATAAAAACGACTAACATCGCGGGGGAAGCGGGTGGAAAAGCGCCAAAAAGGTCCGAAAAACAAAATTGGCGAATTTCCTCAGACGCCAACTCCTCGTAATTTTAGCGCTTTATTTTGAAGGGTCAACCGCGAAATGAGTATATCAGACGATTTAGAAACGTTGGATTCCGCGTCCGTTCCGAATCGGTCGCAACGTCGTGGCGTCCCGGGTTAGACGTAATCAGAAACGACGTTACAATAGGATGCAAAGAACGTCCACTTTGATAATGACGTGAACAACAAGTTCGACGGAGTTGTTCCAAGACAATTCCAGGGAGGCAGGATTGGCAAAGGCTAAAGAGGAAAACACAGCGACGGAAGAACCTTTGAGGGTTCTGGTCGTCGACGACGAACCGGCTCACGCGGAAGTCGTGGCCGCCAGTCTTGAACGCATTAACGCTCAGTGCGTCGTCGCTCATTCAGAGAAAGAGGCAAATGAGATTATTAAACGGCAGCCTTTCGACGTTGTCGTGACCGACCTCATGCTTGAAACGAACGAGGGAGGACTCAATCTTCTCCGAACCGTCAAACAGGAGACGCCCGACGTCGAGGTTGTTCTCATGACCGCCTCCAACGGCGTCGAAAACGCCGTCGAGGCGATGCTCCAGGGCGCTTTTAATTATCTTCAGAAACCGCTCGATCTCAAACAACTTCGTTCAATCGTTCAGAAGGCGGGGGACGCCGCGCGGCTTCGGCGCGACAATCTTCAGCTCAAGGCGCGGCTTGACGAAAAATTCGGGTTTGACGGCGTTATCGGCAGCAGTCCCGCAATGCTAAAGGCGATCGAGCGACTCAAAAGGATCGCGCCCACCGACGCGACCGTTCTGATCCTTGGCGACACCGGCGTCGGCAAGGAACTATTCGCACAGGCGCTGCACCATAACAGTCCTCGAAAAAACAAGCCCTTTGTCGCGCTCAACTGCGCGGCTTTGAGCGAGAACCTCCTTGAAAGCGAGCTTTTCGGCCACGTCAAAGGCGCTTTCACAGACGCTACCGGCGACCACGTCGGAAAGTTTGAATACGCCAGCGGCGGAACAATCTTTCTGGACGAAGTCGGCGATATGCCAATGTCGACTCAGGTCAAGCTTCTGCGCGTTCTGGAAAGCGGCGAAATCACGCCGGTCGGCTCCAATAAGACGATCAAAGTCAACGTTCGGCTTGTCTCCGCTACAAACCGCAATCTCGAAGAGGCGGTCGAAAACGGCAGCTTTCGCAGAGACCTTTATCATCGTCTCAAGGTCGTTACGCTTCGGCTTCCAAGCCTGAAAGAACGAAGGGAGGATCTTCCTATCCTTTTCGATCACTTCATGAAGATCTTCATGAAGAGGTACGACAAGACAATTCGCGGGGTCTCCTCATCCGCGCGCCGTCGCCTGCTCAACTACGATTGGCCGGGAAACGTCCGGCAGTTGCGAAACGTCGTCGAAAGCATGGTTGTCGTCGATTTTGACGGAACGCTTGACGTGGACGACCTGCCCGACGAGATTCTTGAGGGAGCTCCTGCCGATCTGGCGCTCGAGGACGGCAAGCCCGATTCCGAAGATTCAAACAGCGAATTCGGCGTTCTCGAGGAAGAAGAAAAGCCCGAAACACACGCGGGCGTCATCGTCAGTCCGTCCCCGGACAAGGAAAAATCGCTCAAACCGTTTGTCGGTCTTACGCTCGGCACGCTTGAGCGTCTCTTCATTCAGGAAACCCTGCGTTCGACCGGCGGAAATCGAGAAGAAACGGCCAAAATCCTTGGAGTGGGCGAGCGAACGCTTTACCGCCGACTCAAGCAATTCTCGGAGGAGAATGAAAAGAGCGTTCATCATGACGAATGATCATGCCCAAACGCCGTCTCGTCGTCCTCCGGCCGAGCCAGTTCCTCCCTTCTCTTCTCGCCGTCCACGCTTTGATCGCGTCCACGTTGCGGAAACGCCAAACTGTGGACTTGGCGTCTTTTCCGACGCGCCAATCCTCGCTGGTCACGCCGTTGGTCAGGTCCACGGGAACGTTATGCCCGGCGATTACCGTTCGCGCTATTGCGTCGGTTTTGCCGGCGCTGTTCTGGAGCCGGAGCCGCCCTATCGATTTCTAAATCACAGCTGCCGTCCCAACTGCGAATTCGTCGAATGGGAAATCCAAAACGAAGACGAAGGAGCCGAAGTCGAGAAGATTTACGAGCTTTGGGTTCACGCGCTTCGCGATATCCAGAAAGGCGAAGAACTGACGATCGATTACGCATGGGATTGGCAATCTGCGATTCCCTGTCAATGCGGCGCCCCTGATTGCCGCGGCTGGATCTGCAAAATGGACGAGTTGGAAATCTGCCGTCGTCAGCGCGGCGCGCCCGCCTCATACCGCGAAGACGCTGATCGGGAATCATAGGGCGCGACGCCCTCAATCGCTTCGTTCTCAGGCGCGTCTCCTCTTCGACGAGCGCGCCTTTAAAAGGATAATTCTCTATTTTTTGCGCAAGATTCCACACATGACGGCAACCTTCGCGTAAACGTCTGCGGATCGATTCGGACGCGCCCCGCGTCGACGATCTGCTCGTCGATTCATTGTCGTCGTCTTTTTTAACAGGATTAATCATGTCTCAGGAATCGCCGGTTTCCACGGAAGTCGTGGCCGCTCGTACCGAACAAATCAATCGTTTGAGAGCGGAAATTGGACGCGTCGTCGTCGGTCAGGAAAAAATGATATCGCGACTCCTTGTCGGCGTTCTTTCGGGGGGGCATATCCTCCTGGAAGGCGTTCCGGGATTAGCCAAAACGACCGCCATCAAATCGCTGGCCGACGCGCTTGACGCTCGCTTCCAGCGCGTGCAGTTCACGCCCGATATTCTCCCGGCCGACCTTATCGGAACGATGATCTACGTTCCGTCTCAGGGAACGTTTCAAACGCGAAAGGGTCCTATCTTTGCCAATTTTGTCCTTGCGGACGAAATCAACAGAGCGCCGTCCAAAGTTCAATCGGCGCTGCTCGAAGCAATGCAGGAACGTCAGGTTACCATCGGCGAGAAGACCTGGAAACTCGACGAGCCGTTCCTCGTTATGGCGACGCAAAACCCGATCGAACAGGAAGGAACCTATCCGCTGCCGGAAGCCCAGGTCGACCGCTTCATGCTGAAGGTCAAAATTGATTATCCGTCGTTCGACGAGGAAAAGCTCGTTTTCGACCGAGGCATGAAGAACTTTGTCGATCGTCCTCAGCCCGTTCTCAAAGCGCAGGATATCGTTGAAATGCAACGCGTTGTCGAGCAGATCTATCTTGATCCCAGCGTTCGCGATTACATTCTCAGCGTCGTCAGGGCAACTCGCGCGCCTGAGAATTTTCGACTGCCAGAACTCAAACGCGTCGTTGAATTCGGAGCTTCCCCCCGCGCCTCGCTGTGTATCGGCAAAGGCGCGAAGGCGCTCGCGCTCCTCTCAGGTCGCGGGTATGTCACGCCTCAAGACGTAAAAGACGTCGCGCCTGACGCGCTACGTCACCGGCTTGTTCTCACCTATGAAGCGGAAGCGGACGAAATTACCGTCGAGGACGTTATCGGCAAGATCCTTGACGTTGTTCCCGTTCCGTAATTACCCTCCTCAGGTTGCCGTCTGAGATCAGAGGTCCGGAAAACTAAGTCATGCCTCATAAACGATCGCTCTTGAACTCGTTCCTTTCCCGTAGAAACACGTCAAAGGAGCGCCTCGTTCACACTCTCGACGAGCGTCCCGATATTAAAACGTTGCTCCACAAGATCAAGCGGATCGACGTCGTTTCCAATCGTATTGCCAACGACATGTTCAGCGGTCAATATCGAAGCGCGTTTCGCGGCCAGGGAATCGAGTTCGACGAGGTGCGGGAATACGCCGAAGGGGACGACGTGCGCGCTATCGACTGGAACGTCACCGCGCGTTCCAACAAGCCGTATGTCAAACGATTCTCCGAGGAACGCGAACGCTCGCTCCTCTTCATGCTCGACGTCTCCGCGTCCAGCCTGTTTGGGTCCAGATCGTCCCGATTGGAAACGGCGACTGAAATTGCCGCGTCCCTCATGTTTTCTGCGCTCAAAAACAACGACAAAGTGGGACTCCTTACCTTCGCCAACGGCGTGCGTCGATTCTTTCCTCCCCGTAAGGGGCGCAATTACACCCTGCGCCTCGTCCGCGAAATGCTGCTCGCTAAGCCGGCAAACGAAGAAACGAACCTCAACGACGCGCTCGAATTCGTGAATAAGACGCTCAAACGTCGCGCGGTGGTTTTCATCATCAGCGATTTTTACGTCAACCAGCTTTCAGAGAATCTGAGTTACTGCAAGCGCCGGCACGACGTCGTTGCGCTCTCGATTTCAGAGCCGCTCGAAAAATCCTTTCCCAATCTCGGGTTCGTTTCGCTCCGCGACCCTGAAACCGGCGCCGTTGTAGAATTGGATTCCGGCTCCAAAAAAGTTCGTCAGGCGATTGCCGAAAAGCTGAATCAAAAACAGGCGGAGATCGCCGCCAGACTGAAAGAAGCCCATGTCGATCTAATCTCCGTCGAAAACGGAGGCGATTACGTTAAACCGCTCCGCGCGTTTTTTCACAAACGACAACGTCGGTGATAATTAATTAGTTTTTCCTTTTTAGACGGCCCTGAGAGTCACAAAAAATGACGTTTAGAACCGAAAATCGCTCGACGGCGCGCCGACGTTCAGAAAACGCGCTTCTTCGCTGTTTGTCGATACTCGCGGCGCTCTTCGGACTCTGCGTTTTCGCCGAATCGTCCTTTTCTGCCAAGACAAACAACGAGGAATCCTTTCAAACGGTCCAAAGCGTCGATACCCGGCTGGGACAGATCACGGTGAAAAAAAGAATCGAACCTGAAATGGCGACGTCCTTCGAGCCGTTCGTTCTGACCGTCGAGATTCAAAAACCAAAGTACGCGACGCTGGCGCCGGACGACCTTGCCGGCGTCTACGGCGATTTCAACGTCGAATTCCTCGGAGATAAGGAAAGGAACCTTGACGAAGCGTCAAACGTCGTCACGCGGAGTTGGAGGCTTTACCCTCAAAAACGCGGCGATCTTGAGACGCCGCCCATTCCCATCGCGGTGACGGCGCCTCCGGAAAGCGAAACGGAAGACGCTCAATCCGTCGTCGTGCTGATACCCCGACAAATATTCTCGATTCCGGAAACAGACGTTCCTCCGAAATCGATTGACGACATTAAGCCGACCCTGGAACCGATTCGCCAGACTTCTATTCTGACGATCGTCGTCGTCGCTCTCGTGATTATCGCGGCGGCGTTCGCGTTCCGAAAGGTTGTTTTCCCAAAGAACGTCGTTGACTCCGCCGTGTCTGAACGCTCGGCGGAATCGCCTTACGACAGGGCGATCAGAAGGTTGAACGAACTGAAGAATTCGAGAACCTATCTTGAAAACACGCCGCAGTTCTATACCGACGTCGACTCTATTCTGAGGGAATATGTCGCCGGCGTGTTTCCTATAAACGCTCAGGAAAAAACAACGCAGGAAATTCTCAGGTCTGTCGACGCACACGCTCTTTCCGCGATCTCCGATTCAAACATGCTCGATTGTCAAACGTCGGTGGACGAACTCGCGACGGAACCCTCGGAAACAGAAAAAGCGGATATTGCCGTTAGCGTCTTAAGGGAACCTGAAATCCGCGCTCGTATGGAGTCCGCGTTAACGACGCTCGACCTTGTTAAGTTCGCAAAGCGCTCGACTTCCTTCGTTGACGCAAGTCAAATTTACAATGACGTCCGCGACGTCGTTGAGCTATCGTTCAAACGCTACGCCGCTCGCATTGACGAGCGACGAAAGGAACTGGCTGAACGTATTGTGACGGAGGTCGTCGCACAGAACGCGACCGCGTCCCTCCCTTCCTCGAAGGAGGAACATGACGCGCTGAACGTCCGTTAAACATGACAGAACTCGCCATCTATTTCCGTTCGAATCCAACATGAACCTTTTTCGATTTGCCTCGCCCGGATGGCTGGCGCTCCTTGCGCCCCTCGTATGCTGCGCGATTCTCGACGCGACTGTCGTGCGCAAAAAAAAGGCGACGACGCTCTTTTCGTCAACTCTGGGACTCGAAACGATTCCCAAAGGCGTTGCGGCGTCGTTTAAACGTTTCATGCCCGCTCTCTTTTACCTCGGCGCCGCTCTGTTGATCTTTGCGCTTGCGCGTCCTCAAAGCGGCGTAAAAGAATCGCGCGTCGTCGGCAACGGTATTTCGATCGTTATGTGCGTCGACCGAAGCGGCTCGATGGCGGCGGAAGACTTCAAACTCGACGGTGTTCCGGTCTCGCGTCTGGAAGCGGTCAAAAAAGTCTTTCGCGATTTCGTCGAAGGATCCGACGTCTTTCACGGTCGAACGGACGACCTTGTCGGATTGATCGCGTTCGGCGGATTCGTCGATTCATGTTGTCCCCTCACGCTCGATCACGCGTCTCTCGTCGAACTTCTGAACTCGATTGAAACCCCCGTTCCCCTCTTCGACCGCCGCGGCAATATGATCCGAACTCAGGTCCTCGACGAAGAGTCCGGCACTGCGATTGGCGACGCTCTGGCTACCGCCGTCGACCGCGTCAAAGACTCGACCAACAAAACCAAAATCGTCGTGCTCCTCTCTGACGGTATGCAGACCGCCGGCGAGCTCTCGCCCGAGGAAGGCGTCAAAGTCGCTCGCGCTTACGGCGTTAAAGTTTATACCATTGGCGTGGGAAGCTCCGAACCCGCGCCTTTTCCTACCTACCTCCCATCCGGCGAACAAATCATGACGCTCCAGCGGCTCGATTTTGATCCCTCGACGCTTCAAACTATTGCCGACGCAACGGGAGGACGCTACTTCTACGCGAGCGATCTGGAAAAGCTCAAGCAGGTGTATGAAGAAATCGACCGCCTCGAACGCACTAAATTTGACTCGGGCTCCTTCGCGGAATACCGGGATCTCTATTGGCCGTTCATGGCGCTGGGCGTCGTTGTGTTAACGCTCAACGCGGCGCTCGTGGCCACGCGATTCCGGACGTTCCCGTAACCCATCTCCGAAACGTTTTGTCGACGCTCGTTCTCAACCATCGATTTAAAAACAGGAATTACGCAGATGATCTGGAACCATCCGTCAGCGTTCCTCGCGCTCGTCGCTCTGCCGGTAATCTTCTTTCTTGTCGCTCGTTCGATCAGACGGCGCAACAAAGAGGTCGAGACGCTCTTTTCGGAAGAGATGCGCGCGAGACTCTTTGTTACTGAATCGCGCTCGTTTTCGTTCATAAAGCACGTCTTCCTGTTTCTCGCGCTCGTCGCCTTTATCTGCGTTTTCGCGAGTCCTCGCTTCGGCCGGGAAACGGAGCCCCATAAGACGCTAGGTCGCGACGTCTTCGTCCTTTTTGACGTCTCCGACTCGATGCTCGCCGAAGACGTCGCGCCCAACCGTTTGACCGTCGCAAAACTCGACGTTGAAGATCTCCTCGACGCCGCGGTTGGCGACAGGATCGGACTCATTGCCTTCGCGGGTTCGTCGCAAGTCGAAATTCCTCTGACGACTGATTATGGTTTTTTCCGCGAGCTATTACGCAAAGTCGATACGAACACGGTTCGTCTGGGCGGCACGGCCATCGGCGACGCTATCAGACTGGCGTTAAAGCGCTTTGGGCATGACCCCAGTCGCAAGCGTCTGATTCTCCTGATTACCGACGGCGAAGACCATGACTCGCTCCCCCTTGAAGCGGCCAAAAACGCCGCTGAAATGAAAATCCCCGTCGTTACGATTGCCATTGGTTCTCCGGATGGCGCCAAAATTCCGGTCTTTAACGTCAACGGCGAGCGCGTCGGCTATAAAATGTTTGACGGCAAGGAAGCTCTCAGTAAACCCGACGTCGAAACCCTGAAGGAAATCGCTAATATTTCAGGAGGCCGTTTCTTCTACGCGGATTCGCGTCTCGACCTCGCCAACGTTTATAAAGCCAGCGTCGAGCTCCAGGAAAGAGCGGAGATCGCCGAAAATGTCCGTGTCGTAATCAAAGACCGTTATCAACCATTTCTGGCTTGCGGACTCCTCTTTTTCACAATTTACTACTTTTTCCCAACGCATTTTCCACGTATGAAACGCTCGAAAACCATAACGGCGGCTCTGTTCGTCGTCGCGTTGACGCCCCCGTTTTCGGGTTCGGAAGCAACGGCGCGGGAAAACTCGCTTAATTCGGAACAACCTGCGACGCTAAAGCTGAGCAAACGTCAGGAGGTTAAAGCGTACAATGAATCGCTGAAGCTCGCTCAAACCGACAAGGAGGAATTCCAAAAAAAACAGACCGAACTCGCGTCTTCCGCCAATTCTGAGGTCGCAAGTCGCGCAAATTACAACCTTGGCGTCGCCAGACTTGATTCGGCTCAAAAAGCGGCAAAGGAACTCGCCGTTCCTGACGAAACAAACGCCGTTCCAACCATGCCGCGCGAAGACGCTGCTGATGATTCGGCTCCTGAAGACGCCAGGCAAAAGGCCAAAGACGCCGTTGAAGAATACAATAAGGCTCGTGAAATGCGCGAGGAGAAACGCAACATCATCGAGACAACCGCCCACGACGCCGCTCAAAATTTCTTCCATGCTTCACAAAGCAAAAAAGTCGGCAAGACGTCGCGTGAGGACGCGGAAGCCGTCTCTCGGTGGACGTCGCAACTTCACGAACAGGAACGCGCGCGGGAAATCGACCTTCGCTCAAAGGCGCTCCCTGATCCGAACGATCGATTACGGTGGCTCAAAAACGAACTCGACGAAATGATCGATTCAGTTCACGAACTTGGACAGAATGCTCATAACGCCGATTTCTACCGTTCTCTCAACGCCAAAAAAGAAGATACTCACGAACTGACGCACGACGTTAACGCCGTCGCGTCGGCGCTGTGCGACGTCGTATCGAACCCTCCGGCTACGACGCAAAGCGTTCCTGGCGTTCCGAACTCAACCCTTCAGA
>CACYBR010000199.1 GCA_902772705.1 uncultured Planctomycetota bacterium | reverse complement strand
GCGTTTTTCAAAGCAGCGCCTCCAAATAGGCTCGAAGCCTTTCTTCCACCCGCAGCCTGCGGGCATACTCTGACAGCAGCGGGATATTCTTTTGTTTTCGAGAAACGTATCTTTTAAACGCGTCTGTGACGATCTGGACGTCCGTGTGATTCCGCGCTCTCAAGACGTCGCAGAGCGACCGTTCCGCGCAGTATCCTCTGACGATGACGCCGCACGGCGTTTTAAGCTCTGAAATTCCGAGACTGTATAGAGGCTCTTTTGAGCCGCTGCAAACAATCCCTTCTCGCTTTGGTCCTGAAAGATTGTAGGTTGCGGGAAAAACCATGTGAAATCTTCCGGGCGTCCTGTCCGTCAGATCACACAGGAACAGCGCCGTTTCCAGCGCAAAGACGCCCCGTTTAAATCGGCTCTGAATGTTCACAAACTCGTCTTCCCACGCTTCCGGCAGAGTATAAACGCCGCGTGACGCCTTCTCAAGACCGCCGGCGTCTGACAGGTATTTCAAAGCGCCGCGAGAAAATCCCGCTTTAACAACCATAGCGGTGGTAATAATGCCGTTGTTCTGCTTCGCAAGCTCCAATATTTTCTGAGAATTCGTCATAGGGTCGCCGCCTTTCTTGACTTTCCTGCTTGTTATTGTAAGAGAAACAAGCGTAAAAGTCAAGAAAGAATCCGTGAAAATAGCGTCGAAAGACGTCGACCGTCGCCCGGGTTCGCCGACTTAAGGACTATGCGCCCGAAACGTCGCGACGTTCAGAGAAATTGAACCACATACTGAAAGAGCGACCACTTCTCGGGCTCGACGTACGACGCGCCGTCGGATTTCGCGCCGCCCCCGAGCATTTCAGAAAGCTTGACGAGCCGGTCGAAGGTCGCGTCGTCGGGCTGAATCCCGAATTCCTGATAATCGCAGATATAATTGCCGGCGGCGGAACGAACCTCGTTGTGGTACGTTTCCTGCTGGATCTTCCAGCCGATCGTCTGCAGGAAAAAGTTGAGCTGATTCGCGAAATCGCGACATTCGACGAGTCGGCCCGTCTCCTCGACCTGAAACGCGCGACGATAGAAAACGACCCGCATGATGGTCTTGCCCTTGGCGGCGGCGAGAAGCGTTTCGAAATTCGTGGCGTTGTTCTTCTTTTCCATGGCTTTTTCCTTCCTCTGACTGCGCCGAGACTCAAACCGGCAACCTGCGCGACCCCATTTTATAGCGCCGTCGCGGGTCAAGTCAAGCAATCGCGGACGCGACGTCGACGACGTCCGCGCGTTTTCCGGCAAGGGTGGAACTCTCCGGGCGTCTGGCGTATAATGACGGAGTCGGAGACGCGCGAAGCGTCGGCAATCCGAACCATCGACCAATCTCCTTTACGCACGGAACACCATAGATGAAACGTCTGATCTTAGCGCTCGCGTCAATCGCGCTTTTCGCGTCGACGTCTCTGGCGGACGAGCCCGCCGAACCGAACCCCGACCCTGGCGTTATGTCCGAAAAATACTGGGAATTCTGGAACGACGAGGTCCAAAAGGAAATCGACGAACGCATCGAAAAATTTCGCAAGGCTGACGCGAATATTTCAATCGAGAACGTCAAGCCGGGCTCGACCGTCAAGATCGAGCAGCTCACGTCCGACTTCATGTTCGGCGCGCATATCTTCAACTTCAACCAGCTCGGCTCGAAGGAGCTCAACGACAAGTATAAGAGCGTCTACGGCTCGCTCTTCAATCAGGCGACCGTCGCATTCTACTGGAAGACGCTCGAACCGATTCAGGGCAAGCCGCGTTTCGAGGAGGCGCCCGAGGATACCGAAGAGTTCTGGAACAGCGTCGCCGAGCCGAAGAAACAGCCGCATTGGCGTCGCCCGGCGCCTGATCCGGTCGTCGCGTTCTGCGAGAGCAAAGGACTTCAGACGACCGGCCACACGATTATCTGGGGCAACCGGAAATGGCAGCATCCCGAATGGCTCCCGAAGGAGCCGGAGAAGGTCGACGAGATGGAGGCGCTCTTTGCCAAACGAATCCGCGAGCTCGGCCTGCGCTATCAGGGTCGTCTGAACCGCTGGGACGTCGTCAACGAGAGCAGCGTCGACTTCAAGCGCGAGGGCGGCTCCGCCTACGGACTCATGCCCGAAGATTACGCGTTCAAGGCGTATCAGGTCGCGGCCGACGTTTTCCCGGAGACGGTCGAGTTC
>CACYBR010000198.1 GCA_902772705.1 uncultured Planctomycetota bacterium | reverse complement strand
GAAACGCGGAGTCTCCAATCGCGGCGACGCCTTCGGGAAACGTTACGCTTTTGAGTTTGCAAAACTGAAACGCGCTTTTTCCAATCGCCCGCAGCCCGTCGGGAAAACTCACGCTCCGCAACGACTTACAGGTTTGAAACGCTTTGGCGCCAACGCGCAAAACCGGACGTCCGTCTATCTCGCCGGGAATCGCGAGTTCTTCTCCGGGCTCGCCCTCGTACCCGGTAATCTCGAGCCCGGCTTTCCAGGGTTTCGTAATGAAGCTTAATGGATTTGCAGGCGTTGTCATGTCGACACAGTTCCCTGGCTTTTCGTCTGTCGCCGGCAGGACGCGAGGTTAGCGGGGAGTATCGGCGAGAGTTCGCAGTTCAAGACAAGGACGCTTTGTTCGAGGTATTCCGGGCCTGTATTAAAAACGGGCGACGCGCCGGAAAAAAGCGCGTCGCCCGTTGCAAGGTCAAGGATTGCGTCGCCGTCAGGTCACGGCAGCACGGCAAAGCGCACGGGCACGACCACCTTCTGAGCGTTCGCTTCGTCCGCGCCGATCTGGAAAACAATCTCGCCGTACTGATCCTTGCCCGGCCCCATGAAGGCGCCTTCAGGGGAACCAGCGGGCACTTCGATATTGACGCCGATTTGTCGGACCTTCGTTGCGCGCTGAAGCTCTTCGTCGGGATACTCGAAGTCGACCTTAATCCAGTCGGGGCGAACGCTCTTAACAAAAACAGTCTCCGAATTGACCGGAATCGGTTCAAAGACAAGGAGTCGCAAATTCGTCGATTTCCCCTTATTCTTCTCAACGTTGTCGATCCGCAGGACGCCGCTTTCCTTGTCGTCGTAGAGAGGACCGAGGACCTTGATCTCCTGTCCCATGATGGTTCCATGGATCGGGATCTCAATGAAGGGGGTCTTCGAACTGTTCAGCCGGAGCCGCAACTGTTCCTGGAACGAGCCCTGCGGCATGCCGGTCTTAAGCTTAACCGTTCCGTTGTAGACGCTGGTGGTCAGCTGAAGCAAACGATTGTTCTTCTCCTCGTCGCTCATATTGGCGACGTCGTCCTTGACGATCTCAACCTCGAAGTGTTCGGGGTCGGAAAGCTCTGCGGCTTCAATCAGCAGATCGAAGGGGGAGTCGTCGTCGTTTCGTTCAAAGCCGTATAGGCGGAATGTTCGCATGGTCTCGGAGGTCGCGGTCGAGTTGTTGAACGCGAGCTCGCTCGGGAGCGAGATAACCGGCGCGGTGTAAAGACCTTTGACCGCGAACGTAACCTCTCTCATCTTCGGATCGTTCGTGAGTACGCGGACGCCCTGATTAAAGACGCCGCCGGAGCGCGCGCCGTCCCATTTGAAGAGTACGGTCGCCTTTTCTCCCGGTTTGACCGTCGATTTAGAAATCGTAAAGGAGGTGCAGAAGCACCCTTTTCCACCGTCGGCAAGAGTCAGATCAGCTTCGCCGACGTTCTCGATATAGAACGGATGCTCGCCCTTTTCCGTCGACGGGTTCTTCTCGATAATGCCGAAGTCGTAGGCGATTTCGTCCACCTTAACCCTTGGTTCTTTCTTTTTTTCCGCCGTCGCGGCGGTCAAATTCGGGTCAGGAGCGGGAATCTCGGAGACCGCTTTGCCGCGATTGGCTTCCAGCGCAGGATTCCACGGAAACTGCGCCGCATGGAATTTGCCGACGCCCCAACCCACAACGACGCCCACAACAACGCCGACCACGATCGATGAAAGAATAACGCGCATGTTTCGCCTTGATAATCTACAAAAACAACGGCGCGCCGCAACGACAGGGATCGTCGCGGCGCCATTATGAACAATAACGCCGTCGTCTCGACGTCATTCGATGGAATATTCGTCTGCCAGACGGATAAACTTCTCAACTTCCGCTTCGGTCAGAACGCCGCGGCGTTCGATCTCAATCTTCGCTTCCTTGTTCGTGAGCTTTTCACGGGCGGAAATGGAGATGCGTCCCGACTTGTCGAAGGAGTAAGTCACTTCGATCAGCGTTCCCTTGGGAAGATTGGGCGGCAGGTCGGTTATGCGGCATTTTCCGAGG
>CACYBR010000197.1 GCA_902772705.1 uncultured Planctomycetota bacterium | reverse complement strand
GCGGCAAAGAACCCGTCCTGATACAAATCCTTCATCTTTGTCAGTTTTTTACCAGGACCAAAGAGCGTTTCAACGTCGGCGTCTGTCAAGTGAATATGACGCGCGGAAATACTAACCACAAGCTCAGACTTACGGGGCTTAATAATCGCGGGAGCCGCAGGAGTTTGGACAGCGTCGGTCACTACGGCTTTATCGCCGGCAAACGCCGCGACAACCGCGTCCACAACGCCTTCCTGAGAACCTTTCGTTTCTCGAAGAAGCTGTCTCACGATAGCTTCAAGAGTATCCCTGCTAATATTTCTCGAGGCCATTACTCCTGTCCCTGTAATAATTCAGCTCTTTTTACAACCGCTCTTACGCAGTGTAAAAAAGTCCTGCAACCGGTTTTATTATAATTATTCTAATTTTTGTGTTTTACCAAAATCACGTGGAATACACCAACCGCCAATTATACATACCTTTTCCCCGAATTAAAGAGCGTTCCAGAAAAAAACACGTTTTTGCGGTAGTAATATTACTAATTATAACGATTCTTACTCTCTATAAATTCAAGGGTATTAGCTAGCTTGTCTGATTGTCAAACCTCTTAAAAACAGAAGTGAATTTCGATCCGAATTTGAGCGCGTCGTCGACCGCTTTGTCGTTCGTCGCAACTCTCGCGCGATCGATTGCCCAATTTCATAATTATTCCTTGTTTAAAACAGCGTTTGTTGTCGCCTCGTCGTCTTTCCAGCCGCAGTTTCAAAGGCTCAGTTCATTTCAAAACAAAACTGTTCGACGTCTTCAGACCCGTTGATCTTTGTTTCGGAAGCCGCCCACGCGCTACCGTTATAACAATCCAGCGCCGACAAACAGAGTGACTCAGTCGCTTCCCCTCTCGTCGTTTCCTGGTCTCTTCGATAAAACAACCGGAAAACGTGGAAAGGATGCTACTATGGACAATCGTAACAATCCATTTCATGGGTAAGCTCGACGAGGCCCCCTGCTCTGACACGAGCATATCGCCATCTCCCTATTCTGGAGTATTGCGGCAATATTCCCTGTTCATGAAGCTTGTCTGACACAATTGCCTTCTCCGACGTCCCTTGTTTGGTTCAATTCCTCATTAGCCCGTTCAACCGTCTAATTTTCCGCCTCGTTCTCATCGCGATTCATTATGATCGCCAAAACAGTCTGAAACAGGTTCACGACGCGCGATCTTCCACCGTTCCAACAGTCGACGCTAAAAAAGCTCTAACCGTTATCATTTCCAGATATCCCCTCCCCCTTATATGGATATGTGTTTACTAACGCTAAAAGCTTATTGTGACGTCTTGCTCCTCCATCCCAGCCGATCCAGACGCCTCCATTCAGGGAAGAACCCCTCTCTCGCTCTGTCAAAATGATTCCGCAAGAATCTCAATTCGCCTGAGCGGCGTATGGATTCACTTCTCTTCCTCGTGTCGCGTCCGCGCGCGATATCCATGTAAATGTAGCTACGACGTCCATGGCTCCTTACGTTGAAACAGAGTCAACCCCATTGTCTATACGACAATTCCATATCACGTTTTCCTAGATCGTCGGAATTCCTGTCTGGAGTTCCAGCCTATAAACAACCGCCGATTGTACTCGTCCAGTTGAAAACGCTACGTTTCATAGTGTTGATTTTCTGAATATAATTTGAATACAAATTGTCTATAGTTTATTTATTTAAATTTTATTTTAAAAATATATTTTTTATATCAACAATTCTTTTACATCTATATACACGATATTTATATTAAACAAATAAGAAATCAACACTGATTCAGCAGTAACTTAATCGTTCTATTTCTGGTGTTAGATAGCTTGGGTTTCGATTTGCATACAAAAAATTTGACGTCACTATTAATATTATTAAGATAATACTAAAAAGAAAAATATTCAAAACAGATTTTCGGCCAATAAATATTCCTAGGCTGGTTATATATGCGTGCATATTTCCACGTTTCCTATTTTGTATGAACTTTGATCTTTTCTGACCGCGTCGAAATTTGACAATAATGAAAGGAACGGAATACCAGCGTTTCAGAGGTTGAGTTAAACGTCTCCCGTCTCACTACTGGTTAAAAGCAAAATATCAATTAAAATAGAGGATAGTTGTGTTGAAGAAGACGCAAATTGACAAGCGTCTATCTCTGCAACGCAACGGCCTTTTATCCAAGTATGCCGAGGGATTCCATGAAAATTCGTTGTCAGCTTAGCAAGTTCGTACCTCTTTTTTCGATGATCGCTCCTTTTGCTTCAACGAAAGACGTACGTCCGGTTCTTCAAAACGTCAAGCTCATTGCTAATGAATCAAACGTGATCTTAATGGCTACTGACGGCGAAGTCGGCGCTCGCGGAGAATTGCCGGTAGACGACGCGTTTGTAATCGAACGTTCCGGAGAAGCAATTCTACCGGCCAAGCTCCTGCGCAAGATTTTCTCGGAAACGAACGACGAAGAAATTCTCCTCGAACTGGAAGGAACCAAACTAACGGTAAAAGGCGCCCATTTTCGTTATCAACTCGATACGACGGACGAGACTGATAAGTTTCCGTCTATCGCGTCTTTTGAGGCCTCGACCTACTTTAAAATTCCTGTCAATTCCTTCAACCGCATGGTTCGCCGCACTGTTTTCGCAACGGAAACGAATAATTCTCATTACGAGCTTCGCGGCGTGAAGTTTGTTTTTGGAGAAGACCGGACGATGGCGATTGCAACCGACGGTCGGCGTCTTGCTTATCAGGAGTGTTCGTCTGAATCCTTTACAGACGATGAGAACGGTTCGGTTGGAGAAAAACAGGCTATTTTCCCAACAAGAACGCTCAATTTGATTGAACGCGCCGACTCTGTCGCTGAGGACGTCCTGGTGGCCATTCGTGACGCCGACGCTCAGATCAAATTTGGCAATATTGTCGTTTCGTCGACGCTTATGACTGGACGGTTCCCCGATTGGAACGCTATCATACCGGATAAATCTGCTAAAAAACGCGTCGACTTTATTGCCAACGAGCTGGCGCGCGCAATTCGTCAGGCAGAAATCGTCGCGACGGAAAACAAGCCTGGCGTCTGGTTTAAATTTGAAAAGGGTAAGGTTAATATCACCGCCGCCGGCGAAGCGACTGGCGAATCGAGCGTCGAACTGCCCATCGCCTACGACGGCGAAGCGGCTGAGTTGCGTTTGGATTCTCATTTCCTCACAGGGTTCTTTCGAGAAGCGCCGCAAGAGGACACGATTGCGTTTTACTTCATGCAGGATTATCGCACGCTCTTTGAGACAACCGACGGATATCGTTATGTTGTCATGCAGCTCGCGTGAGCCGCAGGCGTGTCAACGCTGCGTGTCGGTTTGGAACGAATCGTTCGCCCATGATGGAGAACGGTTCGTTTTTTTGTGCGTGAACTTACTCTGCGCAATAGAGTGAAATCATATGAATACAAGACGTTTTCAAGCATTTTTACTTGCGTTTTTAACAATGTCGGCGTTTGTCGCGTCTTCTTTTGCCGACGACGAACTCACGCGATTTGAATTCAGCGAACAGAAAATGGGCGTGCCTGTAAGCGTCATTTTCTACGCCGGAAGTCCTGAGAAAGCTCAAGAGGCGGTCGACGCCGTTTGGAAGCGCTTTGACGAGCTTAACGACGTTCTGTCAGACTGGGATCCTGAGAGCGAGATCGTTCGCGTATGCCGAATGGCGGGCGAGTCGGGCGAATCCGTCGCCGTCAGCAATGAACTGCGTCATGCGCTCGAAGAATCCAGGCGATATTGCGAGTTAACAGACGGCGCTTTTGACGCGACTGTCGGACCAATCGTCAAACTTTGGCGTAGAAGTCGGTATTTCCATGAAGCGCCGCCCAAAAGCATGCTGGAATCGTCTAAAAAGAACGTCGGACTTGACGTCTGGTCTCTGGATGAAAGCGGGGTTCGAGTGAGGAAGAACGTCCGATTTGACGTGGGAGGAATCGCAAAAGGAATTGTGATGGACGAGGCTCTTGAAATACTTCGTTCCATGGGAATTAATTCGGCGTTGCTGAACGCCAGCGGAGATCTGAGAATAGGCGATCCTCCTCCGGGAAAGAACGGATGGACGGTTGGCGTGGCGTCCCTCGGCGACGAGCCTGCGTTCTATAAAGAACTTGCGAACGTGGGGGTTGCGTCTTCTGGCGACGCGAATCGTTACGTTGAGATCGACGGTGTTCGTTATTCGCACATCATCGATCCACGTACTTGCGAACCGCTCACGCGTCGATGCGTTGCGACTGTTCTGGCTCCGACCGCGACGACGGCGGACGCGCTTGCCAGCGCGCTGTGCGTGTTGGGACCGCAGGACGCGCCGGCTGTTTTGGAAAAAATTCGCGAGGAAGGAATTGGCGATGGAAGGCGCCTTGAGCCCTTCGAATATGTCCTTTTTGTGGTAAAGCCGGACGTAGAACCGCCATATGACGGCGATAAGATTGAAATTTACGCAACAGAGTACTTTAGCGGGGCGTTGCCGGATAAAATTCGTAAAAACAACGAACAGACGAAATAATGTGGATTTTTGGCGTTGACAGGACGGGCGCTGGCGTTAATGACGCGTTGCGGCTATAATCCAGTATGCGTTGCTTTGTCTGGCGATGAAAACGGAACTGAAGCGCGTCCTGCGCCTCAGTGTGAAATATAAGAGCGAGATTCGCTATGGATAACGAAAAGAAAAACCCTGAACTCTCTATTCCTGATTTTCAGGCCTTGATTCGTAAAATGTATGTCGAAAAGGATATTGAGCGTGGAGTAGCGGGAACCTTCATGTGGTTAATGGAAGAGGTTGGCGAGCTTTCGACGGCGCTGCGCAGCGGCTCTAAGAAAGAGCAGGAAGAAGAGTTCGCCGATGTTATTGCATGGCTTACGACGATTGCCAACGTGGTTGGCGTCGATCTCAATAAAGCGTTGATCGATAAATATGGCGCAGGCTGCCCCGGATGCGGCAAACTGGTTTGCGAATGTCCTGATTCGGATAAACCGTGACGCTTCTGTACGCTGGTATTGACATATGTTTGATCGAGCTCAGACGACTGGAAGTGAAATCATGACTCGAAGTCAAAAGGAATCGTGCCTAACCGCGTTTTTGCGTTGTTTGCGATTAAGCGTCGCGCTCCTGACGATTACGACGCTGATTTGTTTGCCAGTCCATTGTTACGCAGACGTCGTCGAACCTCCCGAAAAAACGACGGTTGAGCAGAAAGAAAGAGTTATCTCGGGCGTTTGCGTTGGGATAGCCGGCGTGTATAAAAACGGTTTTCAGACGCAGATCGTGGTTTCTTTGGAACCAGGCGAGCGTTCGGAAGCGATTGTTCTGGAATTGGAAACGCGCGACACGGACGGCGCTCCGTTTGCTTTTCGTCGAGAGGCGACGCGTCAGGAGTTATCAACCGGAAGAGTGGAGCTTTCTTTTGTTCTTCCGAAGTCGTCTGGCAAATTGACAATCAGGGCCATTGCGCATGACTCAGTCGTTGACGAGCAAACCTTCGAGCCGTCAGGTCGACCGGTCGAAGGGTTAGACGTAGTTTTTGGCGAGCCTGCGAGTCCCGCTCGACCTGTCTACCTTGTGGTTGGCGACGATAAGGCCGGTTTTGCCGAAGCGTTTGCAGAATTGCGCTTAAAAGAGGAACGACGTCCTATCGTTGTTAAAATGGAGTCGTTGGAGCAATTGCCTAATGATTATCGATCTTACGAAGCGATTGACCGTGTCTTTTTGACAACGACGGACGTCTCCCTTTACGAAGGATATGGCGCCGATTCTGAAAAGTTTGTCGCGCTTGAACGATGGGTCGAGACGGGTGGAAACGTCGTTATCTTCGCGGGAAAAGACTCTGTTGGACTTTTGTCGGACGGCGGAGCGCTTTCGGGGCTTAGTCCGGGAAAGAGCGTTGCGGCGCAAACGCATGAGTTTCGCGTGGTCAACGCGCTAATCAACGAGCTTCAGAACGTCAAAAATCTTGCGATGACGGGAACGCGCTCCAATCCGTTCCTTCGCGCGCCGGTTCTTTCCGAGCTCAAAGAGGGCGCGAACGTTGAAATGCAGGAAGCGGAAACGCCGCTTCTTGTCTCGCGCGCTGTTGGACTGGGGACGACGATTTTTTTTGCCGCTGATCTTGCCTCTGCTCCAATTGCCAACTGGTCTGGTCGAAGTCGCTTGATGCTTAAAATTCTGGGAATTGATCCAGACGATCAACGCGCGAGGGAAGGCTCTGCAAACGCTGTTAAGCGCGGTTATGTCGACTACTCAGGACAGATTCGAAGCGCGCTCGATCGTTTTAACGGCGTTCGCCTCGTGCCGTTCACGATTGTCGCTATCATGCTGTTTGTGTATGTGCTCGCGATTGCGCCGCTCGACTGGGCGCTGGTGAAAAAAATAATTAAGAAACCGATGGCGACCTGGGCGACGTTTCCGTTCTTTGTTTTACTCTTTGCCGTGATTGCCGTCTGGATCTTTAAGGCGCGTACGCCAAAAGAAGAAATGTTTAACCAACTTGACGTTATCGACGTTGATATGGCTTCCGGGTCTGTGCGCGACGTTTCGTGGATTGGTTTTTACTCGCCGGTTGGCAACCGTTACGATCTCAGTTTTAAGCCGGCGCTTTCCGGCTTGGAATTAGTCGGAGAAGCGACCTCGACCGTCGCGCCGTTGCCTCTTTCAGGAGCCGGGCTTGGCGGGGCGGAACAGAAGACGTATACGCCGCGTCTTTGGGACGAACCATATCGGGTTGAGGAAGGTTCTTTAAGAAACATTCCCATGTCGACGCGATCGAGTAAAAGTTTCGTCGGGCGATGGACAGGTCGGGTGAAGGGGCTTCCTCAGACGGTAGAGCTTAGCGACGATACGCTCAGTTTGAGAGGATCGGTTGTTAATCCGTTTGACGTCCCAATTTACTCGGCGTATATTGTCTATCAGGGCGGCGCCTGCGCGCTTGGCACGCTTCCTCCAGGGGAAACCAGGATCGATCGCGGCGCGGCGCGTATAGAGCCGATGCGCGTCATTAATGAGCAGCGTAGTTCTGTTCCGAATTCTCGTTCGGCAACGTGGGATTCCAACACGTATAATTCGGCGAGCGTCCGTCTTCCGTATATTCTCCGCGCGGCGACGTTCTACGACTATGGAGGCGGCGTCGATAATTTTGGGATCGAGAAGCGTCTTCAACGCGACGTCGATCTTAGCGCGCTGCTTCGATGCGGTCGAGCCGTTGTTTATGGCGTGATCGTTGATCCTGAATGCGAGGAATACAAGCCGACGGGAGACTTGGCGCGTATTTCTGCCGACGCGGTTGAGATTGAACGTTTAAATAAAAAAATTGCGGAGCAAAAGGGCGAAGAATATCGCGATACGCGTGCAGAGACGCTGAAGAAATATGGATTTTACGGCACCAGCCCTGATTTCAAGGCGTCTGACACGCAGGTCGCGCCCTCGCGTAAAGGGGAAGATTTCGCACGTTCTGCGGCGAGTCGCACGGTGGTGGCGCGGCTGATTGTTCCGATACGTTTTGGACCGCATGCGCCGGCTGAAAAATAATACAATATCGTCGCCTCCTGCGCGCGCTACGATATTTTAACATCAATATTTGCGTCTGTGTTGCGGAAATACCGATGATCAAAACAGAAGAATTAACAAAACAATACGGCAAACTTTTTGCACTCAAGAATCTGACCCTTGAACTTGTTGAAGGCGATCTTTTTGGGTTTATTGGTCCAAACGGTTCTGGTAAAACCACGACCATGAAAATGCTCGCAACGCTTCTTCAGCCGACTTGGGGCGAGGCGTATGTTTGCGGTATGTCGATCTACACGAAGCCTAAGGAGATCCGGAGGATCATCGGATTTATGCCCGACTTCTTTGGCGTCTATGACGATATGAAGGTTATCGAGTATCTGGAATTCTTTGCCGCGGCTTACCGAGTTCGTGGCGAGGCGCGTAAACGTGTTTGCAACGAAGTTCTGGAACTTGTCGACCTTGGGTATAAGCGCGAAGCGCTGGTGACGAGTCTCAGCCGCGG
>CACYBR010000196.1 GCA_902772705.1 uncultured Planctomycetota bacterium | reverse complement strand
TCTTCGACGACGTCGTCCCCTCTGCATGTCAGAACGCGCTTATTCTGACGCAACGCCGTTGATTGACGAGACGCCTTGCTCCCCTTACAATCGCCGGCGAGACTTTAGATTAGCGGTGAAACGCTCGGTGTTTCTTGGAAGAGGATTTAAAAATTGACGTGCATTCAAAACGGACGAATTGTCTTGTTGCTGGCGGTCCTTTTCTTTCTGACATGCGCCGCGCGCGCGCAAACGCCCCTTTTAGACGGGTGCGGCGACGAATCCTGTCCCATTCCGACCGTCGACGAGTCGAATCAGCCGGTCTACGCGATCGTCTCGCCCGTGGGCTACCACGCGGTTGAGGCGATCAAACAGGCGCCGCGGCTCGAGACGCTCGCGCAAGAAACAAAAAAAACCGAAAGGACGCCGTCGCTTTCGGTTTTTCAGGGTGGGAGAGGAGACTCGAACCCCCGACCTTCGGAGCCACAATCCGATGCTCTAATCCAACTGAGCTACTCCCACCGTCGTAACGCGAACGCACGCCATAGAAGACGACGTCCGCAAACAACGAGTCCATTTTATACGCGATTCCGAGCGCGTCAAGTCGGCGTTGGAAAATTATCGGATAATATTTCCTCTCCCGGCGTTGATTCGCGGTTTGAAAACGACAATACAACCGTCAGACTACGCCGACCTGCCGACCCGGAATCTTAAACGCGCAAATTGACCTCAGAGTTCGTTTTGGCGAGCGACGAGACTCTTGCCGCAGTATTTTTCACGAAGCTTGGGCTTTTCGATCTTGCCCGTGGTGTTGCGCGGGACAGGCGCGAAGATGAACTTTCGCGGGCGCTTATATCGCGGCAACGCGTTGCAGAATTCGACGAGCTGCTCTTCCGTCGTGTTGCGATCGGGCTTGAGTTCGACGATAGCGGCGGCGATTTCACCGAGTCGCGGGTCGGGCAGTCCGATGACGGCGACGTCTTTGATATCGTCGTGTCGTCGCAGGAAGTCTTCGATCTGAACGGGGTAGAGATTTTCGCCTCCCGTGATGATGACGTCCTTCTTTCGATCGACGAGGAAGATAAAGCCGTCTTCGTCTTCGCACGCCATGTCGCCGGTGAAGAGCCATCCGTCGGCGAGGGTGGCTTTGGTCGCTTCCGGGTCATGGTAATATTCGCGCATAACGCCGGGTCCGGAGACGGCGAGTTCCCCGACTTCGCCCTGCTTGACGGGATTGTGATTTTCGTCGACAATGCGCGCCTGCCATCGGAACCCGGGCTTGCCGATCGCGCCAACCTTGTGGATGTTTTCGACGCCGAGATGTACGCAACCGGGTCCGATCGATTCGCTCAGGCCGTAGTTCGTGTCGTATTCATGGAGCGGGAAGTACTTCTTCCAGCGCTTGATGAGGCTCGGCGGAACCGGCTGGGCTCCGATGTGCATGAGGCGCCACTGTGAGAGGATATAGTCGTCGAGATTGACTTCATTCGATTCGATCGCGTCAAGGATATCCTGCGCCCACGGGACGAGGAGCCATACGATGGTGCATCGTTCTTCGGAAACGGCGTGGAGGATCGTTTGCGGTTTGACGCCGCGCAGGAGCACCGCCTTGCCGCCGACGAGGAAGCTGCCGAACCAGTGCATTTTCGCGCCGGTATGATAGAGCGGAGGAATGCAGAGGAACACGTCCTGACGCGTCTGAGAATGGTGATTCTGTTCCGTAAAGGCGGCGGACGTCAGACTGCGGTGCGGATGGAGGATCGCTTTCGGGAAGCCTGTCGTTCCGGAGGAGAAGTAAATCGCCGCTTCGTCTTCGCTGGTAAGCTTGATTCCGGGATTCTCGTTCGAGGTGTAGAGCGTGAGACTGTGAAGCGGTTCGGCAAAGCTGGGGCAGTTTTCCCCGACGAAGAAAAGCGACTTGATATTGTCGAGCTGATCGCAGATCGCTTCGATTCGACCGATGAATTCAGGTCCGAAAACGAGGTAGGTTGAATCGGAGAGGTCGAGGCAGTATTTGATTTCGTCGGACGCGTAGCGGAAATTGAGCGGCACGGCGACCGCGCCCGCCTTGAGGATTCCGAAGTAGATCGGAAGCCATTCGAGGCAGTTCATGAGCAGAATCGCGACCTTGTCGCCCTTCTTGACGCCGCGACTGAGCAGCAGATTCGCGAAGCGGTTCGCAAGTTCGTTGAACTTCTTCCACGTCGTGGAGCGACGCAGCCCGATCGGGTGACTTGGCGGCTCGATAAGTTCGAAGTCTTTCCACGTGACGCGGCGTTTTTCTTCCGTCTCAGGCGAGAGCTCGACGAGGCTGACGTCGGACCCGTAGAGGAGCGCGTTACGCTCAAGAATCTCGGTAATGGGGGTTAATTCGGTGATGGGCTGCGTCTCGATTTGCGTCGTCATGGTCTTCCTCTATTGCGCCGACCTGACGCTCGTCGACGAAAAGCGCAGGTTGGATGAGCGGTTATGTTGTTATGGGAGAGGCGCGGTCGGGTCGACGCAGGGTTCGCGGCGGCGTCCGAGGCGCGCGGACGTTATTTTATCGCGTCATTATACGTCTCGCGCCCCTTGCGCGCAATAGCTTGAAGAAATATAAGCGTGGGCCTCGTCGACTTGACGACGCCGGACGGGACTCGTAGAATGAAACGCTGAAAACAGGAGTCCCGCGCGTCGACGGCGGACGCTTTTCGCGCAAGGGACAAAGACGCGGGCGCGGCGCCTGCGAGAGAAGGAGTGGAACGTGGCGCGGCATTCAGAGCATGGCTCGGCGAAAACGAACGTAACGCGTCTTCTGGAGACAGCGGGGATCCCGTATAAGACGTTCGAGTATGAAGTCGACGAAGACGATCTTTCAGGAATGCACATAGCGGAACAGGCGGGAGTCGATCCCGCGTGCATGTTCAAGACGCTGGTGATGAAGGGCGAGAAGAACGGTCACTTTGTGTGCTGTCTTCCAGTCTGCGACGAGCTCGACCTCAAGAAGGTCGCCAAAGCGTTCGGCGACAAGAAGTGCGACCTCATTCCCATGAAGACGCTTCGCGACCTGACCGGCTATATCCGCGGCGGATGTTCACCGATCGGCATGAAGAAGAAGTTCCCGACGTTCATCGACGAGACGGCGATCCTTTTCGACGAAATCTACGTTAACGCCGGCATGCGCGGTATGATGGTCGTCGTCGAGCCCAACGCGCTCATTGAGTTCGTCGACGCCAAAACGGTCGATCTGGTTAAAGACTGACCCCGATTGCCGCGTGCCAGACGACGCGTTTAGTTGACTGCGACGCTCGGGCGGCGGAGGACGAGTTCTTTGCGACGCCGCCTTTTCCGGAGGACCCAATCATGCTTTTTATCTGCTATCCCAAATGCTCGACGTGTCAGAAGGCGCGCAAATGGCTCGACGCGAACGGCCTCGAATATGAAGAACGCGATATCAAGGAGCAGAACCCGACCGCCGCCGAGCTTGCGCTATGGCTTGAAACGTGCGGAGCGCCCGTGAAGCGCTTCGTCAACACGTCGGGACTCCTCTATCGTTCGATGAACCTCAAGGAAAAGCTTCCAACCATGGCCGACGAGGACGTCGTCAAACTGCTGGCGACCGACGGAATGCTCGTCAAACGTCCGCTCCTCGTTGGCGACGGGTTCGTGCTCGTTGGCTTTAAGGAAGCGGAATGGAAAGAAAAGCTTGGCGTTTGAGACGACGGCCCCGTCCTGTTCCGACGTCGTTCACCAGGAGCGTAACTCATGGACTTTGCCGTTTTTAAACTCGAAATCTTCATTCCGGAAGAAAGTCTGCGCCCTCTTCAGCTCGCGCTGCAAAAAGTCGACGCCGGACACATCGGCATGTACGACAGCTGCCTCTCTTACAGTCGTGTTATCGGCGCATGGCGCCCCCTCGACGGCGCACGACCTTATATCGGCGAGAAGGGTAAGATCAGCGAAGAGCCCGAGCTCAAGGTCGAGGTTGCATGTCGCGCCGAGAAGCTCGACGAGACAATTCGCGCTATCAAAGACGTTCATCCCTACGAAGAACCCGTCATTAACGTCATTCCCCTCTGGAAGACCGGTTTGAACTGACCGCGCGCACTTCCGTTCACAACTCCAAAACAGGAGACTTTAACGTGGCTGATTACGAAGAATTTGAATGTCCAGACAATCAGAATACGAGTCAGAACAACGAGATCCCGGGGAACCCTAAAAAGAAATGTTTTGAGGTCGACCCGGATTACGATCTTTACGATCGAGTTTTGGGCCCTCAGGGAGAGCTCGCGTCGTCGACGACGGACGACGCGGAGGCCGTGTCTGAAATTGACAGGGACTTTGCTCAGGCGCAAAAGACTCTTCATGAACGTCGCTTCGGACGCTCGATGACCGCGAACTCCTCGGACGATCAGGATCGTTTGATCTCTCAAAGCGAGTTTTCTCAGCTCGAAGCGCGCGTCCGCGAACTTGAAACGGCTCTGAAAGACGCGCGACGGAAGATGAAAGAAATGGAACGCTCGCTCGAACGCAAATCAAACGTCGCCGAAGCGTTTCCGGAATTTTCGGATCCCATGTTCAAAGAACTCTGTTCCTGCGAGTCTCTCGAACCTGAATTCAGGGTCGAAACGACGTGCGATCTCACTCGTATCGAGTCCCTGTTGCGATTTCTCCGAAACCTCTATCCTCATGAAGAACACGCGATTAACGTGGTTCCCGTCTGGGACAGAGAACAGGACAAAAATCCTCTGGTCTTGTAAGAATTGTAAAAGATAAGGAACCGATCATGCTCGCCGTTGGAACCCCCGCGCCCGATTTCTCGCTCCCAGACCAGAACGGAGTCGTTCATACGCTTGCCGAATATCGCGGCAAAACGCTCGTCCTCTACTTTTACCCCAAAGACTCGACCGCCGGCTGCACGAAACAGGCGTGCGGCTTCGGCGAACTGCTCCCGCATTTTACCGAGAAAGGAGCCGTCGTCGTTGGCGTGAGCAAGGACTCCGTTAAATCGCACAAAAACTTTGAAACGAAATACTCGCTGCCCTTTACGCTTCTTTCAGATCCCGAACTTACGACGATTCAGGCGTACGACGTCTGGAAGGAAAAGAAGCTTTATGGCAAGGCTTCCATGGGCGTCGTGCGCACGACCTACGTGATCGGGCCCGACGGCGTGATCCTGCGCGCTTACGACAAAGTCAAGGCGGACGAGAACCCTCGTCAGACGCTGGACGATCTAAAATGAACGGAAAGAATCATTCTGAAACGCCGATCGAGGAACTCAAACGTCTCCTCGTCGAACTGCGCGATCCGAAAACTGGCTGTCCGTGGTTCCGACGGCAGACCCACGCGTCTCTTAAGCCCGAATGCGTCGAGGAGGCCGCCGAGGTCTTGTGCGGCGTCGACGTGTTCGAGAAGACCGGCCAAAGCGACAACCTTAAAGAAGAACTCGGCGACCTTCTGCTACAGGTTGTCTTTCACGCTCAGATTGCCGCAGAAGAGGGACTCTTTACGTTTGACGACGTCGCACGAGCCGCCAGCGAAAAGCTTGTTCGGCGCCATCCCTACGTCTTTGCAGGCGAGAAATACGACTCCTACGACGCGCTCGTCGCGCGATACCGCGAGATCAAACGCCAGGAGAAAGCCGGAAAGGAATGGATCGAACGCGATTTCCTGCCTCGCGCATTCGAGGAAGCGCGCGCGCTCGTCGACGTCGCGATTGACCGAAAAAAACGCGATCGCGACGCGCTGGATCAAACGACGCCCCGCAATCCCGAATGAACAAACGTTTTTCTGAACAACGATTCTTGTTTCAGACCGTGATTGACGACGAGTCCGAGTCTTCCGGGTTCGGGCTCTTTTCTTTTCCCACCGCCTTGAGCCAGAACAAATAACAGACGCAGACGACGACCGAAACGACGGACGCCAGCGGCGCGGCGAACCCGACGTTAAAGAGCGTCGCGCCCGGAATGCGGCTGAATACGTATGATAGTGGAACGCGCGCAAACGCCGCCGCGATAGCGCTGTGAACAAAGACGACCATCGACTTTCCAAGTCCGCAGAAGTAGCCGTTGATATTGAATATGAACGCGACGAGAACGCAGTCGATCGCAAAGGAACGAAGATAACGCCCGCTGTTGAGCGCAACCTCCTGGTCGCTCGTAAAGATCGACGATATTTGCGTCGGACATATCTGGCACAGCGTCAGGAAAACGAATCCGAATACGCCCGAGAACGTCATGCCCCAGACAAAGGACATAAACGCGCGCCCGCTCTTCTTCGCGCCGTAATTCTGCGCGGTCGCCGTTGTGACCGCGTTCGAGAACGCGATTGGCGGCAGCAGCATGAATCCGATCACACGCTCCGCAACGCCCATTCCAGCGGACGCCATAACGCCCATCATGTTGACGATTGCGAAAATGATAAGAAAAGAGAAACTCGTGAACGCGTCCTGAAGCGCGAGCGGGACGCCGACGCTCAGGATTTTGTTCGTCGCGTTGCGTTCGGGCAGGAAATGGGTTCGATGGAATTCGAAGGGAAACCGCTTTTTGCGCATGTAGACGAGCGCGCAGAAAAAGCTCAGCGCCATTGCCGCGTCGGTCGCAAGCGCGGCGCCAAGCGGTCCCAGACGATAATGCGCGACGAGCAGCAGGTCGCCAAAGACGTTCACGACGCACGAGACCGCCACAAAGATCGTCGGCGTGATCGAGTCCCCGAACCCGCGGTAAATCGCGCCGACGACGTTATACCCGATGATGAACGGGATTCCGCATGAAATCGCCAAGACGTACTGACGCGCCCCGGAGAGCGCCTCTTCCGGCGTCTGGAGAACGGCGACGAGCCAGTTCGTGCCGAAAACACAGACCGGCGTGAAGACGAGCGCGGCGAGCGCGAAGAGCGTCGAGCAGGTCCCCATTGCGTGCGCGGTTCCCTTCGGATCGTCGGCTCCGATCGTATACGCGATGAGCGCCGTGCCGCCCCCCGCAAAGCCAAGAATCAATCCCGTGATTGCCACGAGCAGCTGCGCGCCGGTCGCAACCGCCGAGATCGCCGCCGCGTCGCAGTATCGTCCAACGATGAAAACGTCCACCGCCCCATAGAGCGCCTGAAGAAGATAAGCGAACATGAAGGGCAGCGCAAAACGCCACAGCCCGAGAGGCAGATTTCCATCGATCAGGTAACGATTGAGCGTTCCTTTATCCTTTGTTGTTTTCATTCGGCTTTTCTATTTAAACAATGGTCGCTGCAACTGGAGCGCGTCGACGAACGAAGGCGCTCGACGCCGCGTTTCTCATCCCGGCGGATAGGCGAATTCTACTGGACCTCTCGATTCTGAAAAGCGTCTCCGGTTTATTATTCAAGAGCGCGTATGAGGTCGCGCGAGCGTTTGAGAAAGAGGCGATATTCTTTCGTTTGCAGAAAAAAATTTTTTTAAAAATTGTGCGGAAGCCCCTTATTTGCTCTGTATCTTTTCTAATTTGTTTTGTACTATGTCCCCGATCATGGCGCTTTCTTTGTGGAAAACGCCTCTGTGAACTCATTATTTTACTTTTTTTGGCGATTCCAGAAATGATTCTGGAGCACGACGAAACGAGTTCGTCGGCGTTGGCACGAGTTATTCGATAGGCGTACAGTCGTCTTTACGGGCGACGCGTCAGGAGGACGTAGCGTAATGGAAAGTATCCGGAGTGGGGTTGTCTGGCTTTCATTTATAACGCTGGCCGCCGTTAGTTCTTTGAGCTTCGTGTCGGACGAAACCTGGGATTCGTTTCCTCCCGCGCTCGCCCCCGCGCGCACTTTCCTTGCCGATTGCAGAATTGCTCCTGCGAAATATAAGAGCGTTAAAACGCCAGCCAGCGACGCTGTTGTCGTCGCGCCCAGTTCGCGCGAGCTTGTCGAAAGTTCGTTCGAAAACGAGACCCCTCGCGGCTCCTCGGCACGTTCTCAGGTCCGGATTGGCGACCGTGAGGTTAAAAATACGCAGCCCGATCCCGCCGCGATTCCTGAAGAGCCGCACGAACCGATCGGCGCGCCCGTTAAGCCGACCTTTGCCGGCCATGCGACTGCCGATCCGCTCGCCGACGAGCCTAACCCCCAGGCGCCCGTCGCGCCAAACGACGATATTTTCAACGACGCTCAGTTCGATCGCGACTCGGTCGTCCGTCAGGACGACCCGCAGAGTCTCGCTCCGCCGCCCGCGTCTTCCCTCTCCGAAGCCGACGCCTTTCTGGGCGAAAGCGTCGATTCGCGCTCCATCGACGAGCGCTTCGCTGAGTCCGACGATCCTTACGCGCCTGCCGTGAACGGGATCTCTCCCATGCCGGAACAGGTTGCGACCGACGGAATGAACGCGACTCTGGCGACGGACGTCGCCGCGCCTGACTCCAGCGCCAATCCTGTTCAGAACCCCGGTCCCGGCGGCCCAATTCCCCCTGCGGCGCTCCCGCCAATGACGGCGCCAAGCTCTGCGGCGATCCCTGAGCCGACCGTCGAATCCGCGCCTCAGACGCCCAGTGGAACGCCTGCTGTTTCCAACGCCGTTGTCGATACGTTTCCTGAACAAGTCCCGGCTCAACCGGATCCGCAACCGCCCGTTTTTGCCGATCCGCTCGCCGCACAATCTGCTCAGCCGCCTCTCGACGCGCAGGTTCCCGCGACTCTTCAGGCTCAGGGCGCGCCCCTCGCGCCAATCTGCGAGACTGGAACGCCTCAGACGGTCGCCCCGCTGGCTCAAACGCCGAATTCACTCGCTTACGAACGTGTTTCATGCTCCGCGCTGCTGGCTCAGGGCAACGCCGAAGGCTCTCTCAACGCCGCGCTTGAATCTGCGAAGAATATCCAAACCGCCGAGCAGGGGCGCGAGGTCTTTGTAACGCTCAATCAGCTCCGCTCCGTCTACATCCAAAACAATCGTCTCGACGTCGTTCCGCGCATTAACGAGGCGCTCGACCGCCTCGCGTTCGAGGTCTTCTATAATCCTGAGCGCGCGATCCTCGAACCGTTGCGTTACACAAGAGCCGGCGAAACACTTGGCTCCATTGCGCTGGAATGCAACGTGACGCCCGGCACGCTCGCCGCCGTCAACGGCTTGTCCCTCTCCTCTGATTCGCCGCTTCCTCCTGGCACGAAGCTCAAGGTCATACGCGGGCCCGTTACCGCCGAGGTCTCTTCGTCGCGTAAAGAACTGCTCCTGAAGTTCAACAATCTCTATGCGGGGCGTTTCCCGTGCGGCGTTCCCCAGCAGGCGGCGGCGCTTCGCGGGGAATACATTGTCGAGAACAAGATAGAAAATCCTGAATGTCAGGCTGTCGACATGACCGGCGCCAAGGTTGTGATCGAAGGCGGGTCCCCCAATAACCCGCTCGGCTCTTGCTGGATCGGCCTCAACGGCGGTTACGGTCTTCAGGGAACGAACCGCTCAGAGCTCGTCGGAAAAGACGTTCCGGAAAACGGCGGCTTTGTCTTCAGCAATCTCCACATCTCGCAACTCGATCTGCTCCTGCCCGTGGGCGCTTCGATCTACTTTACCGACTGACCTCGTTTGTCCAAAATGAAAACGGCCCTCGCAGAGTCATGCGCAAGGGCCGTTTTTTTTTGACTTTGACGTTCAGGATAGCCGTCTTTCCATTCGCAACTGCGTCGACGAGACGTTGACAATCGGCTCGTCGGCGAATTCACAGAGCGCCGCGAGCGTGGGCGGCAGGATTCTTTTGAGTTCGTCGGGCGTTGCAACGCGCCCATTAACCTGACGGCGGTAGACCAGGAAACGCGTGTGAAGCGCGGCGAGCCGTGTCAGGACATTGTCGCGGCGTTCGATCGAGTCGCCTTCGTACTTAGGATCGGCGAGGCGCAGGATCGTGTCGGCGCCCATGACGAAGGTCGCGCCCGGCGCGAGTTCCGCTTTTTCGACGAAGCGCGGCGCGTTGGAGACCCAGATATGAACGCCGGGCAGCGCTTCGTCAATCGCCTTGACGCGTCGCAACAGTTCGAGCGCGTCGAGAGGCGGCTTGTCGACGTTGCGCGCCGAGAGTTCCAGTTCCGTCGGCAATCCCAGACGTCGGCTTGAGAACGTCGCCATTTCAACGTGGCCGGAGTGCGGCGGGTTGAAGGAGCCCGGAAAGATCAGTCGTCGCGTTTCGGCGTCCTGCGATTGCGACGCCTCTCGATTCGCGAGCGCGTCTTCGAGGGACGTTTTGACGTCGAGCGTTTCATGCCCTGCAAGCAGAGCGCGGTCGAGCGTTCCGCGAGTCCATCGCAGCGCGCGAATAGTCGAATCGGCGCCGTCGCGCGTTCCATAGAGGAAGTCGGCGCCGGGCTCGTCGAGCGTCGTCCACGAGATCGTCGCGGCGTCGCCCTGTTGGAGAGGTTGCTCCGTTACGAGCGTCATTGGCGCAGAATACTCCCGCCATGGCGCGTCGTCGCGCGCGTCGCGCTTTTTTGCGACAAAGAGCGCGACGGAGAGAATGAAGTCCGCCGCGAGCCGTTCTTCTCCGGCACGGTCGCGAGCGCCTTTGGCGAGCTTGAGCGACGCGGAAAAAACGCCCGAACGCGAGATTGCGGCGCAGTAGACTCGATGTTCTCCTTTTTTCGGACGATCCGAGGCGAGCGACGCGGTCGCGCCGATTCCCAGCAGCGCGTTGGGCGACGTTTCCGGTTCGAGCAGGCGCGCGCGTTCAAACGCGGCGGCCGCGAGAAGCCGAGCGGTATGCTCTGAGCAGTAGCTCTCGGGCGCCTTGCGCAGGAACGCGTCCGTCGCCGCTTTGGAGTAGGGAACGATCGCTTCGATAACGGAGCCGGACGCGCCTGGGACGGCGAGGTAGTCGGAAATAAAGCCCGCGCCGCCCCCTGAAATCGACACGACGAATCGAAGCGCCGCTTGACGGAATTCTGCGATTGCACGCGCGTTCATGTCGTAATCCTTTCTTTTGGAAATCGCCTGATTGACGCGCGATCCGCACGCCTGTCCTTGTAGCGGACGGGACCGAAGCGCGGCGGCGTTTTATCCGTCGCCGAGGTCCCAGCGACGCGAATAAAAAACTCACGCCGCAAACGAGTCGGTTCGCGGCGCGAGCGTCGGTTTCAGACGGAATCAAACGAGCGTCGCACGCTCGTCCGATTTATCAGCGGATATTGCTCTTATAGCCTTCTGCGCGGTCTTTCTGACCCTTGTCGCCCTTTTCAATAACGATGTTGAGCGCGTTGGTGAAGAGTTCCTTGTCCTGCTTGCGGAGGTAATCCTGGTGAGCAAGATCGAGGATCGCGTTGATAGCCCTGTTGGAGAGCGCGGGCGTGTCGACGTATTCGAGCGCGAAGCGAACGGAATCAAGAGTTCGCACGGAGCCGACGCGTTCGAGGACGAAGTTGCGCTCGTCGTCGCGAGTCGCGATAGCGAAGGCTTTCTTCAGGTTTGCGAGCTTGTCCTGATCGGACATGTCGATTCCGTCGCGATCGTCGGGCAGAGAAACGACGCGGATGAACGCGCGCAGCGCCTGAATGCGGACCGGCTCAGGATAGCTTTCATTTTGGGCGGCGGCGAGAAGCTTTTCCCAAACGACGGCGTTTGGCCAGTTGCTCAGCGCGCGAATCGAGAGGGCAATCATCTGAGGATTGTTTGTCGCGAGTCCCTTTTCGATCTGAGCGAGGGCCGCGTCGCCTCCGACGCGTCCGAGGAGCAGGAAGATCTGTGGGCCGTTAGCGTTGTTCATCTTGGCAATAACGGGAGTCGCGTCGCCGTCGCAAAGACGGGAGACGATCTGCTCGGCGCGGTCGCGGTCGCCACCCTGAGGAATGGCGAGGAACGCGTCGACGAAGTCGCCGATATTGTCTTTTGTCGCGAGCTGTTCAGCGGCGGTCAAGAGCTGGATTCTCGCGGGGCAGTCTTCCTTCTTAGCGAGTTCGAGAAGGGTCGCGACGGCGTCAGGGACGTTGCGGCTGGCGACAACGCCAGCGAGAGACGCGAGGTTCGCGCCGTCCTTTTCCTTCTTGAGCGCGGCGAAGACGGCGGCGTCAAAGTCTTTTCCAGGGACGTTCTTTAGCGCCGTTTCAACGAGCCCGCGATCGGTCTTCGTCAGCTGCTGATAGAGGACGTCGAATTCTTTGGCGGTCGCGATCTTTTCAAGCGCGAGGACGCCGGCGCGTTTGACGAATTCATTGTCGCTAAGAGCCGCTTTGACGGCAAGATCGAGATATTTCTTGTCTTTACGGACGCGAATGGAACCGAGCGCGCGAGCCTGATCGTCGGCGGAAAGCGTGTCGAATTTCGCCATGTAAGCGGCGTAATCGTCGTCGGAGACGTAGGGTAACGCGAGCGGGAGTTCGGTTTCAACGCCGATCGAGAGATCGACGTCGCGGGCGGAGATGTAAGGAGCGAATTTTTCCGGGGTCTTTGAGTCAGCCTGAGCCTTCTTGAGCGCGTCGATCGCCTTGTCAGAAGCGATTTGCGCGAGCGCGCGTGCGGCTTCGTCAAAGAGCGCCGGCTCGTCGCTCGTCAGGAACGCGGCGATTCCCTCGACGCAGGAGTCGTTTCCGGTCCATCCGAGAATATGAAGGATCCACGCCTTGGTCGCGACAGGATAGTCGCCCTTGAGCGCGTCAAGGTTGACCTTGATGGACGCGTCGCGATCGTCGACGTTCTGGAGGCAGAAGCTCATCCAGCCTTGCTGGGCGTTCTGCATCTCCTTGATTTGATCGTTGTTAGTCCAATCCTGCGGGGTCATCTTAGGAGCCCAGTCGGCAAATTTCGCGGCGGCGTCCTGAGCGAAGATCTGCGTGGAAGAAACGCACAGCGCGAGCGCGGCAGCCAGGCAAATCCCGAACGTTTTCCAGGTAGCTTTCATTCGAATATATTTCCTGTAAATCATGCGCAAGTCCATTATACGACTGAAGAAGCGCGTTGTTTTTGATTAAAACTAAATCTATCCGTTTTGTCGCAGGAAATCTCAGACTTCCGGAATGACGTAAGGATAACGCTGAGGACGCGAAACGTGGCGAGTGGCTTCCTCGTCGTTGACGAACTTGCAGTTCGCGGAGTCCCATTGGAGCCGACGATTGAGTTTGTGCCCAATAGCAAGGAGCTGGCAGAGGGACGCCGTGCACGCGCCGTACTGGAAGTCCTGGAAAGGTCGGAGACGATTGCGAACGCAGAAAGCGAAGTCGTCGGCGATATTCGTCGCGCCGCCTGAATAACGACGGACGTCGACCGCCTTGAGCGGATTGAGCTTGGTTTGCTGATGGCGATATTCGCCTTCGGTTCCCACGAACGTGACGTCGTGCGGACCGTTCCACGCGTGATACATCTTAACGCCGTTCTTGAAGACGGCGCAGACATATTCGGACCCGTCGTAACCGCGTGGAAGGATCTCGACCGGCTCTTCCGCGTCGAGCCCGAGAATGTACTGAGCGCCGCCGAACTTATGGGCGCCCCAGTCGGCGAGGAAACCGTTGCCGTATTCCGTGTAGGTTCGCCATCCGCCGCCGTAGTTGCCGGAGCATCGTTCGCTGTTATAAGGCGCGGCCGGCGCCTGACCCTGCCAGCGATCCCAGTCAAATCCCTCGGGAATCGGCTGTTCCGGGAGATAGCAGTGGATAGGAGGATTGCCCAGCCCGATATAGACCTCTTTGACTTCGCCAATGGCGCCGCTCTGGATAATCGGCGCCATGTAGCCGTAGTCCTCCATGACGCGCTGGCTACCGCTGGTGCATACGCGATTGTATTTACGCGCCGCCTTGACGATAAGACGGGATTCCTGAAGGGTGAGGGTCAGCGGTTTTTCGCAGTATACGTCTTTTCCCGCCTGGCAGGCTTCGACGGAAATCTTCGTGTGCCAGTGGTCGGGGCATGCGCATACGATCGCGTCGACGTCGTCGCGCTGGAGAACGTCTTCGTAATGAGCGTATTTGACAGCGTCGCTGTTTCCATAACGCTCGTTCACACGATTGGCGGCGCGATCGAGATGGTCTTTATAGCAGTCGCATACGCCAATGACGTGATAGTTTGGATTGCCAAGGAAACCGCCGAGCAGTTCGTTGCCGCGGTTGCCCAGCCCGATGTGGAACAACTGGATCGTGTTGCTCGGCGCGACTCCGCCGTCAAACCCGAAGATGCGACTGGAGACGAGAAGCGGAGCGGCGACAGCGCCAGCCGACGCTGCCAGAAAGGAACGACGACTCAGTTGGGAGCGAGTTTTTTTCATGTTTGACCCCTGAGGATATAACAATCGAATATGTCTTGAGTTACGATAGACCAAAACGTTTATGTCGACGCGCCTTTAACGACAAAAGACGCGTCGACAGTGGGCATTATACACGAACAATTGTGAAAAGACAACTTTTCCGGTCTGAAAAAGTGATATTTAAGAGATTCTTTTTTAAAATGTTAGCGATAAGGAACGGACGATAAAAAAGGCCGAACGCCGTGAAGCGTTCAGCCTTTTCACCTTTTGACCTCAGCTTTGCTCAGATTCGCGACTGCGCGTATGAGCGGTAAAAGCGTTCGTTACTTGGTCATGTTGACGTCGTAGGTCATCGTCTTGCCTTTGCCGACGTCGACGAATTGTTCCGATTCAACGCCGAACTTAGGAGGAACGAGATCTTCGTCAATGACGTCGAGCGGATTGACAATACCGTCTTTCATGTCGTTCGGATCGATGATCTCGCCGGTCTTCTTGAGTTTGAACGCCTTGGCGATAATGCAGACCTTGTACTTGCCTTCAACGAGCCCCATGTCAGGGCTGAGCTCATAATGACCGTCGACAATGTCGGCGGAAGCGCCGGACACCTGAAGGGTGGGATCGGCGTTCTGCGGAATGAACTGAATCGTTCCGGTCGGAACGGCCTGTCCGTCGTTGGTGACGGTTCCGGACAGCACGCAACGGCTGATCTTTTTCTGGCAGCCTGCCGTAGCGAGTACCGCGACCGCAAGCGCCACGCAGACGAGACCTTTAACAAAAGCGTTTTTCATTTTTAAACGTCCTGTAAACGTTACGGTTAAAATCAGAAGGAACCTTCAACCGATTCGCCGCCCTGAGTGGAGCCGACAGCGCGCCAGACGTCGGCGTTGATCGTGGAGCTGATGAAGTGAACGGAACCGTCGGCATAGCAGCAGTTGACGCCGCCGGAGTGACGCGAACGCGCGGAAACCCACGCGACGTCGCCGGAGGTGCCGTTGGAGGCGGTGATGTTATAGCGATAGTCCTGGCAGGGCAGGTTCATCTTTTCTTCGTTAGCGCAACGGCAATAGTCGTACAGCATCTTGTCGGGATAGGTGGAGTTCGGCGTATTGTAGTGCGTATAGAAGGGGGTCAGGCAGGCGCGCCAGAAGGCGCCGCGGGTATCCTGACGACCGCGGGAGTCCGTCTTACCAATGAGCAGCTCGGCCATAATCGCGGTGTTGGAGAGACCGTCGGTCGCGCAGGACCACGTCTGATAGGTTCCGTGAGAACCAGACTGATAGTGGCCGCCGAAGAACGCGCCATGGTGTTCCGCGTCGCCGTTAACGGAGAGCTTTTCGACCCACCAGTTCTTGCCGATTTCCGTACCGATCGTGTCGTACCATGCGGTGCTTCCGACGGAGACGACATAGTTGGCGCAGTATTTGTCGTTGTAGAGCGACTGCGTGTCGCCGGAGATGACGTGCTTCGGGTTGTCGCTCGGGCACATGAACATCGGGATACGGTTATTAGGATTAACGGCCTTGAAGACGTTGGCGTTATTGGTCGAGCCGTGGTACGTCATGGAGTCGACCTGCTGCCAGAGATTACCCTGTTCGATAAAGGGCAGGATCTTCCAGGCCCAGGTCAGACCGTTGGCGCCGTTCGTACCGGCCATAAGAGCGCCGTTGACGTCGTGGTAGTTCTGGAAACCAAGGCCGAACTGCTTGAGGTTGTTCGTGCACTGCATACGGCGAGCCGCTTCACGAGCCGCCTGAACCGCAGGGAGAAGAAGACCGATAAGGATGCCGATGATCGCAATAACGACCAGAAGTTCGACGAGCGTAAAGCCGCGTCGGGTTGAAGATTTACTCATCACAAAGCTCCTGAGTTTTGTTTGAGGATGAAATAATGGAAGGCTAAAAGAACATTTATTAAGGACACGCCACGCAACCCGAACTGAACCCGTCGAGAGATTCGTCGCCGTAAGTGCGTTTCATGCTAAAACTCTCCGCCGCCAGAGAACGCAAATTCTCACGTCTTCCAGCTACCTCGTCCGACGCGGACGCGCCTAAAACGACATATTCATATCAGGGCTATTCTACGTATCCGGTATAGTTTTGTCAATTATTTTTCTCCACATCTAGCTTTGATTGTTATTTTTTTTTGAAAAAGACCGTTATGTCCTCTGTTTGTACGAAATTTGACGTTCTGACGATTTCTCCACGCCGGTTTGTTTTGGCGTCGCGCCGTATATCGCTCTGAGCGAGGCGGACCGGAGCGAAAAGAAAAACGGCGTTCACTGGTTCCGCAGACGTTTCGAAACACGAAATTGAGCGTCGCCTGAGCAGGCGCGTTATGACAGGGCGCGACGCTTCCGTTGCGGGTCGACGATTTTAGAAGGGGATAGACGAAGCGGCGTTTTATCAACGCCTGAGCAAAGCAAAAGCCGCTTGAAGCGACGTCGGTTCAAGCGGCTTAACCGGGGAATTGGAGTCCAGAGCGCCGGCGATCAATGTTCGACTTTTGCGCTTTCAGGAGCGTCGATCACGCCAAGGGTCTGAAGCCACTCGAAGACGCGCTGAGGATACTTACGAATCGGCGCGTCGGGACCGCAGTTGAAGAACGCGTGGTTGGCGTATGCGTAAATATGCATTTCGCCCGGAATACCCATCTTGCGGAGTTGACGATAGCACATGACCGACGCCATGGAGGAATATCCGTCGCCGTCGCCGTGGATGAAGCACATTGGGGGCGTTTGCGCGTCAAACGCGAAATCCTTAACGAGCTGAGCGTCGTTGCCGCCGCCCGAGTTTTCCCCGTCGACTCCGTCGTCAAGCGTGTAAGCGGGATAGACGGGAATCGCGAAATTCACGTTGCAGGGGAGCTTGTCGAACTCGTCGACCGGCTCGTACGTCTTCGTCATGCTCGAGGTCGCCGCCATGAGGCAGAGGTGTCCGCCGGCGGAGAAGCCCATCGAACCGATTTTATTCGGGTCAATATTCCATTCTTTTGCGTGCCCGCGCACGATACGCACAGCGCGCTGGACGTCCTGCCATGCGGCGAAGTGTTTTTCGACGCCGGGTCGTCGCGGCGTCCGATACCATAGCATGCATACGGCGATTCCCTTGCTGAGGAAGAAGTCGCGTGGCATGACGCCCTCGACCTCATACGCGACGCCGTTGTAGCATCCTCCGCAACTGATAATGATACACGCGTCGGTCGTCTGGTTTTCAGGACGCCAGAATTCCAGACGCGGCACGTACCATTCTCCGCCGGCGTCCTGATACTGTTCCGCCTTGTCTCCGGGAGGCGTGGAGGGCCAGAGATTGACAACGTCAAACGCCTGAGCGCCAGAGGCGGCGCCCACGAGCGCGGCGAGCGCCAGTAGCGCGCTGGCAAAAAAACGGTTAAGTTTCATAACGAACCTCGAAAAAAGACTGGATTGTCTGGTTGGAAAATCAACATGGCGTGCAAATTCTGCCTGCGCGCCGTTGAGGAAGCGACGTTGTCTCACTGAGCGTCGGGAAGCGCCACGCTTACGGCGCCGACCGCCGCGCGTTCAAGCGCGGACGACGCAAATAATCGTTCTGTTTGAGGATTGTCAACGTCCTCCTCCACGAGCGCGACGATCGCGAGACGATGTTCGTCCGCGAATTTGATCGTTTCTTCCGGATCGATAAAGAGCGTTTTCTTCGCTTCGACCGCCAGCACGGCGGCGCCCGATTCCGCCATCGTTTGGACCGTGCCAAGACCGATCGTTGGCACGTCGAAGCGCATATCCTGATTCGGTTTAGCGACTTTAACGACGACGAATTGGCCGCTCTTACAGAGCTTGCCCGCGCGTTTGATCGCTTCGTCGGTCCCTTCGATCGCCTCGATCGCCAGCACGGCGCGATTCTTAACGTCGACGCTCTGTCCGACGTCGAGCCGCCCCATTTCGCGCGCAAGCTTCCAGCCAAAGAAGACGTCCTGCCACTGCGCGGATGTTGGCGCGCGTTTGGTAAGTAGTTGTCGACGCATGAGAAGCTCCGGGGCAAAGTCTGTCGCGGGCAGCAGTTGAACGCCGCGGTTTTCGAACGCGCGGATTACGGTCAAAAGAAGACTGTCGTCCTTACAGTCGCTGCGCCGCAGGAGGAAATGATTGGCGAAAAAACGGATCGTGTAGAAATCTGGCGCCTGACGCCAGATAAAACCGGGATCGTAGAAGCGGAACTTGTGAATCTTGCCCGCCATTGTCGCATGACGGACGCCATGCTCGAGGAAAAATTTCGTGGCGTGCCCAAATTTACCGAGTCCGCTGTACCGAAAGACGTCGCAGATATCCGCGAGGCAAGGGTCGGCGTGGTCGTGGACTCCGAGACAGACGATCTCGTGTCCGGAGTCCTTGAGCGCCTTAGCCAGCACGACGGGAAAACGCCCCCAGCCCGCGATGAGGCCGACACGCTTCACCGCAGAGAGATTGACTCGTTCATAAGGCGCAGATCTGGTCGTCATACGGCGTCAGAACAGATAACAGGGACCGTTGATCAGGAATGAGACTTGGGGTCTTCAAGCGCGCTGAGACGCGCCTGAAGCTCAGTCAGTTCTTTACGAAGCTCGCGTACTTCCTTCTGGGTCTTTGGAAGCTTGGAGAGCGCCGCTTGCTTGCGCATCTGCTCCATTTCAGGCGTCGCAGGAATGCCGACGATACGAGCCTTTTCCGGCACGTTCGCCATAACGCCCGCCATAGCGCCAAGGACGGCGCCGGAACCGATTTCGATATGATCGCGGACTCCGACCCGACCCGCCATCACGACGTAATCGCCCGTCTTGACGCTGCCGGCAATTCCGACGCTTGCGCAAATCATATTGCGCTTGCCAAGCTTGCAGTTGTGAGCGATCATGACGTGATTGTCGACCTTCGTGCCTTCGCCGACGTAAGTGGCGTCGTAAGCGCCGCGGTCGATTGTCGCGCACGCGCCAATCTCGACGTTGTCTTCAAGGACGACCGACCCATACTGAGCGGCAAGGAGATGAACGCCGGTTGACGAATCGTAGCCAAATCCGTAGGCGCCCAGGACGCAGTTAGCGTGAAGAATGCAGTTTGCGCCAATTCGACAGTTTTCGTAGACGACGACGTTTGGAAAGATCGTCGTGTTGGCGCCGACGACAACGTTCGTCATGAGGACGACGCCGGGATAGATCCTGACGCCGTCTGCAAGCTCGACGTTTTCGCCGATCACGGCAAAGTCGCCGATCGAAACGTTTTGTCCAATCTTTGCGGTCGCGGCGACGGACGCCTTTGAAGAGACGCCGGGAGCGAGCGTTTCCGTCTTCGGATGGAAGAAGGCGGCGATTTTTTCGAACGCCTCTTTCGGGTCGTCGACGAGCAACTGAGCGAAACGATCCGGGACGTTAGCGGCGTGTCCCGCGCGCAAAACGACGGCGCGCGCGCTGGTCGCGACGCTCCAGTCCAATTTTTCAGGCTTGTCGGAAACGAAGGTTATGGAAACGGAGTCGGCTGTGTGAAGGGGCGCGGTTTTTTCGATCATACAATCCGGGTCGCCGACAACAACTCCGCCTGTTAAACTGGCCAGCTGGGAAAGTGGGACTTTCATTTCGTCGAAAGCTCCTCTTCGCCGATCGCGGATCGGACGAGGTTGAATTATAAGGGACTTGTTCCGCGTATCCGGCCGGGGTGGAGGCGAGGAACGAAAGTCCGGTTAAGGTAGAACGACTAACGACCGGGCCGCTTGCGCGACCTAATCGGGAGTCGTAAAAGAAAAAGCCGCCCTTCCACGCGGGAGAACCCGCGGAACGACGGCTGCTCTCGTCGCCGGAACGCCACTTGCGCGGCAGTATGTCCAAACGTGAGACCGCGGCGCGCGCCGGCGCGTTGTACGCAGGCGCGGCTCCGGCTAAAACAGAACTTCGTAAAGATCAGGAATTGGCCTTGTCAGCTTTGACCTTAACGATGAGCTTCGCCAGACGTGACTTTTTGCGCGAGGTGTTGTTCTTGTGCCAGAGCTTGCGAGCGGCGGCGCGGTCAAGCGCGCTGCAGACGCTACGGAACTGCTTTTCGGCGCTTTCGATATCGCCGGCGCGGAGCGTCTTGATAAGGGCCTTGATACGGTTACGGACGACCGAGCGCGCGGCGCGGTTACGTTCACGAAGGACGACGTTCTGTCGAAGTCGTTTTTTTGCGCTTTTAATATTCGGCATTGTAAATCGCGTTGAAATTGGAAAGTTACGAAACTTTTAAAAAACGAGGTCGGGAACTTGCGCGCGGCGGAAGATGGGCAAAATCAGCCGACGCGTTCGTTGGACCCGCTTGCACGGCTCCGGCTTCGTTTTGACGAGCCGCAAATTTTACAAAAGCGACAAACTTCTGTAAAACTCGTTGCGCGCCCCAGCTCCAGCTTCTCGACGTTCTTTCGCCGATCTGACAAAGCTGCGACGCGTCGACTCGACGACGCCTTGGGCTCCCCGAAAAAGGGGTTATTTTAACTTAATAATCAGCGCGTTTTCCGAAGAGCCCGCGTTGCGTTTCTTCCAGCGAGAGCGAGCCGGACGTTTGAAACGCTACGCACAATCACGTATCACTTATTATGCATCTTCTGGGAGATCTTGTCCAGTAGCCCCCCGACGTCTTTGTACGAAAAATCGATCGCCGCCAGCCGATTGGCAAATTCGCTCGCCTTCGTGAGGTTGTTCAATCCTAACGCCAGCCGCGCGCCGAGGTAGAGCGCTTTCTTCATGTTGTCGCTTTGAGGATCGAGTTTCTCGACCGCCTGATCGTAATGCAGCGCCGCGAGCGTGTACTG
>CACYBR010000195.1 GCA_902772705.1 uncultured Planctomycetota bacterium | reverse complement strand
GTTAAGATCAAGGAAGACGTCGAGGAATTGCGCTCGGGCTTGACCGCTCAGGTTCGCATTATCGCGGATGAACAGCAGGACGTGCTCATGGTTCCGGTCCACTGCGTTACGGAGTATGGTAATAAGACGTATTGCATAACCTACGTCGACGGCGTCTGGGGATACAAGGAAGTTCTGCTTGGCGCTTCCAACGAAAAACAAGTTATCATTTTAGACGGCTTGAAGGAAGGCGACGTTGTTGTCAGCGGGGCGCGCAACTATCGTGAAAACGTAGAGTTCCCAGATCCCAGCGCTCCCTCCGTGTTCCAGGACAATGAGGTCTATCAGCAGAAGCTAGCGCAAGCTAAGGCTGAAGAAGAAAAGAACGCAGAAATTGAAACCGGCGTTGCGACGGGCGGACCCGGCGCTGGCGGTTTTCCGGGCGGCGGACCCGGCGCGGGAGGTTTTCCGAGCGGCGGACCTGGCGCTGGCGGTTTTCCGGGCGGCGGACCACGAGGGCAGGGAGGATTTCCGGGCGGCGGCAATCCTCAAGCGATGCTTGCAGGTTTAGCCGAACAGATTAAGGCAGGCACGCTCCCCAAGGAAATTCTTGATAGGATTCCACCTGAAATAGTCGAGTCCATCAAGAACGGCGAAGGATTGAGCGCTGACGATCTTGAAGAAAGACACAAGAAGATGGAGGAAGCCGCCGAGTATGCCAAGTCCATCGAAGAGGCGCTCAGACACGACGTTGAAATTGCGGCGATTGAGCCTTTCTTTGGTCGTACGGTCATGGAAATGCAACGCGAGTTGTTGTCGGCGATCTCCAAAAAGACGGAGGAATTACAGGCTCGAATTGCTTCCCGTCAAAGCGAGATTACGCGTCGTCAGGAAGAAATAGAACTTCTACAGAGAACCCGCGACGCGGCAGACGCGAGCGCCGTTCAGACGCTTGGCGGGGAAGGCTCTGAAGACGCCGACGCCAAAATTGCGCGACTTACTGACGAGATCAAAGCGCTCCGCGGAGATTCTGACGTCCCAACGCTTGAACGCGTCGTCTATCTTGATCAGATTGACTGGAACAAGTATGTTAGCGGAAACGACGTAACTCTCGACGCGATTACTTTCCTGACTCAGGATTCTAACGAGATTTTCAACGAGTTGTTCCCGAATTCCAGAGCGCTTGACGTTGTCGAGACCGTTGAGGTTGATGAAGAAACCGTTGACGGCGACGAATGGCTTAAGGATTCTGACGAAGAGAAAACCGTCAATACCAGCGAAGTCGATTATGGCGCGTTTTTGTCTCTCTTCAAAGTCTGGGATACAAATCATGACAATCGTCTCAAGCCGACGGAATTCGTGATTGGTTTCTTCTCGGATCGAAAGAGTTTTCAGAACTCTGAGGCGGACGACGAAATTGAAAAGTTCTTTGCGGAGTATGATACGGACAGTGAGTCGGAGCCCGACGCTCAGATGTCAGAACGCACGGAAATTCCAATGGACACGGTCGCCGTTGTCGCAGATAGAATAAAACGTGAACGTTCCGAGGAAGACGGGCCTGGCGCAAGGCGCGGTTCTCGCGGAGGTTTTCGCGGCGCGCGAGGCGGTCGTGATGGCGGCATGGGCGGTCCTGACGCCCAGAGAGGCTTCTCTGGCGGCGCCGGGAACGTTGCCTCGGGCGAAGTCAAACCTCAGGATGGCGCGCCCAAACCGGAGAACGGTCAGACTGGTCCCGGCGACGTTGTCGCTAAGGACGAGACTCCTGAAGACAATAATGTCGCCGTTGCTATTCCAGGTGAAAAGCCCATGAATAACGAACCGATCCACGAGCTCTTTGAAGCGAACAGCGTTCGTCAGGCGGTTGCTTTGTATGTCGACCGTATGGACTTCAATGGCGACGGAATGCTTCAGAAAACAGAGTTTGTCAAGGGATACCACGAGGTCAAAGACATTTCCGGCAAGCTCTTCGCTTCGACGACGTTGATTGGCGCTGGTTCGGGTTCTCCGGGACCCGCCGGACCCGGTTCTCCCAGATGATTAACGGACGTTTTGCGATCAGTTTTCAATTAACGTTTTGGTCGGAAGAAGCTGATGTTTGAAAAAAAGAAAAAAATCGACCCCAAAACCGACGAGAATCAGGACGTTTTTTTTGCCGCTAAACTTTCCGGAGTTAAGCGTGAATACGTTCTCAAGGGCGAGACGGTCTATGCCCTTCGCGGCGTAGATCTGGAGGTTCCTGTTGGCGACTTTGTTGCGATCATGGGCGCGTCCGGTTCGGGCAAAAGTACGATGCTCAATTTGCTTGGATGTCTGGACCGACCTACCCATGGAAAGATTTGGCTTGGACACGACGACGTAACGACGCTTGACGACAACAGTCTTTCTGAGATTCGCGCGTCACGGATTGGCTTCGTGTTTCAATCCTACAACCTCATTCAGCAACTAACAGTCATCGAGAACATAGAGGTTCCTTTGTACTATCAGGGCAACACTTCGTTGCGTTCCAGAAAGAGGTGTGTTGAGCTGGCCAACATGGTGGGATTGAGCGAGCGGCTTAATCACCGTCCGACTCAGCTGTCTGGCGGTCAGCAACAACGAGTCGCAATCGCGCGCAGTCTGGTGAACGATCCTTATTTTATCCTCGCCGACGAGCCCACGGGCAACCTTGATTCCAAAACGACAGCGGAAATTCTCGATTTGCTTGACAAGCTGAGCGAGCAGGGACGTACGATCATTCTTGTCACGCACGAAGACGACGTTGGCGCCAGAAGCAAAAGGATCGTTCGTTTGCGCGACGGTTTGATCGAATCCGACACGCGTCTTCGTCCTATTTAGGTCGAGGTGGACGATTATAATCGATCGTTCTCTCCGACCTGTCGGTGAATATGAAAGTCAAACGCGTTTTTCAGATCGCGTTCTCAGATAAACAGGTTGTCTTTTAAGATGGTACAAGCGTTTCGCACATTGCTTTCGGGGATCAAGAGTCTGTACTTGCACCCGATGCGTTCGTTGCTGACGGTGCTTGGTATTTTCATCGGCGTTGCGAGCGTAATTTGGCTCATGGCGATCGGCGAGGGTATCAGCCGTAAAGCTCAGGAACAGATAGAAAGTCTCGGCGCTGACAACATTATCGTCAGCACGATCAAACCGCCTAACGAAGCGCTTTCGTCGGGCAGCGGCGGCTTCGGAATGCAGTTTCCAGAATACGGTCTTACGCGCGACGACTATGATCGTCTCACGGAAACGATTCCGACGGTGATTAATTCGGCGCCGGTTAAGGACTATCAGGAAACCTTTCAGAATGGTCGCTGGAAGGTGGACGGACGTTTGGTCGGTTGCACCGCTTCTTACGTTGACGTCGTAAAGATCACGATGTTTGAAGGGCGCTTCTTTACGGACGACGAGAACAGCAACGCCTGTGACTACTGTATATTAGGCGCGGGCGTCGCCGAGACTCTTTTTCCGTATGAAGAGCCTCTTGGAAAACTCATTCGCGTAGGCGACAACTACCTCTTCCGCGTAATTGGCGTCGCGAATTCTCGAGCTCCGTCGGCGGCGATCGGTAGTTCGCTTAAATCGGAGGACTATGCGTACGACGTTTACATTCCACTCCAGACGATGCAGACGCGCGTGGGCGATACAGTCGTCATTCGCCGAAGCGGTTCCATGGAGGGCGAGACGGTCCAGCTTAAACAGATTACGCTGAAGGTTAGGAACGTTTCGGACGTTATGCAAACGGCGAACCTCATCAAGCTCACCCTTGAAAAGTATCATAAGAAATTTGAAGACTATGGCGTGACGGTTCCTCTCGAACTTCTTGAACAGGCGAAGACGACCCGTATGATGTTCAACGTCTTTATGGGGCTCATAGCGGGCATTTCCCTCCTTGTAGGCGGCATCGGGATCATGAACATCATGCTGGCGACCGTAACGGAGCGCACGCGTGAGATTGGTATTCGCCGCGCTCTTGGAGCGAAACGCGGCGATATTATCCGTCAATTCCTCATTGAAACGGTCGTTCTGTCCGTTGTAGGCGGCGGTCTGGGCGTGCTTGTCGGTCTTACGTGTTCGCCGGTAACGATGTTTGCGATGGGAGTCTTGAAACGCACGAATCCAGAACTGCTTGCAAGTTTGCCTCCCATTGTTCAGGAGCTTAGGCCGATTATCGTTTTCTGGTCCGTTCCTCTTGCGTTCTTGATTTCGATCCTTATTGGCGTAATTTTCGGCGTGTATCCGGCGATCCGCGCCGCCAAAATGGATCCGATTGAGGCTTTGCGCCACGAGTGAAATCAAGTTGTTCTTCATAGAGCGACGCCAAAACAAAACGCCAACCTGCTGGTTAACAGGCTGGCGTTTTTTATTTGGACGCAGATCGAAAAGTTTTGTTCATGAGCGTCGCACAAGAGGACGTACGAAGCTCGCTTGGCTAGCTTACTTTTCTTTCCAGACGAATCGGTAGTTGAAACGACGATTGGGCGCTGTGTCGCCGGCGACGCACAGAGAAATCGGATCGGTCAGTTCGGTCGCATTATCGCTCCACTTATAATCGAAATTGATCGTGGTTCCCGTCGCGTTGATCGATTCACGCGGAACAACAACCGCCAGACGATTGTTCTCGACCGAGTATTCTAACTGTTCGATCTCTTCCCATTTCCCACCATTTTCAAGCGCATCGTCAGCGACCCAGCGGCAAAGCGTGGTTTTGGCGTTGTCGACAACTTTCTTATTGATAATGTAATCGTAGCCATACCAGCCGGTTTTGTAGTCCTGATCAACGTTGACGAGAAGGAGCGCCCAGTTCGGATCGGACGACGGAGTCCAGGCTTCTCTTGTTTCAGCGAGGAAGTAAAGATTGTCCTTGTCAACACCGACCTTGCAGGTTACGAGATCGTTACGGCCCGTCGTGTCAACGTAATGCTCGCCGCCATATCCTTTGGCGTCGCGATGAATAGTGTCTCCAATTGTATCGCGGTATTCCACTTTGAGCTCGTTCCATGCTTCAAGCGCGTTTTTCGCGGTTCCGGCGTCGAGTGAGACAAATCCGACGTTTTCAGGCGTCTTGCGGACCCCTTTATAGCGGCGAATGTTTTCGACCGTTTGCATATAGTAGTTGTCTGTGTAACCGCCCTTCATTGGCTGGATGCAACGATTGAACTCCGCGTTGTACTGATCGACGAAAAAGTAGGCGGCGTCCTTGCCACGACGCATGAAGTTCAAGTGTTCGAGAGTTCCAGGCGTTTGATATTTGCCGGCGGTCCACTCGTTCCAGTCGTTCAGGTAAACCATCAGCGGGTCGGCTTCGAGCGCCTCGTTCCAGCGATCCTGATAGTAAATACCATATCCTTCCGGATGTTCAACCGTTTTACCCAGCCAGGGCACGTAAGTCGGTTTCGGCATATCATGCTCGTCAAGTTCCGGCTCGCCTTTATCGCGCGTCCAGGATTTTCCGATCAGACTGGAGGAGTGCTGGCCGGGCGTGACGGCGGCTTCTTCCCGAACGCCGTTGTGGAGAGAGACGAGATCTTTCGGATTCATCTTTGCAACGTCTTTGTTGCCGAGATCATAACCGAAGGACCAATTATCTTCCGTGCCGACATAACGTTTGCCGTTCCATTTGTAGTAGCCCCACCACATTCCGCGGAAAGTGAAGAACGCTTTGACTTCTTTCGTGTAGTCCTTGTAGTTTTCTTCGCAGTAATCAGGGTCCTGATAGTGAGGATTGTTGGGGTTGGTTTTTGCGTCTGGATCGTAATTCGGATTGGGAGAGACGTTGCCAGATGTGTTTGCGTCGACTTCCGGCGTCGGGTTATAGAGGATCAGCGGTTTGCCGTCCCAGTAGAACCAAAGATCCTGATATTTGGGTTCCTTATAATAACGCTCATACAATTTCTGGACGACCGTGATAGCGGGTCCGTTGAAGGACCAGAAGCAAAATTGCGGCGTTTGATTGCCCTCTGCGCGCATTTTTTCCATTGTTGAGAAGAGAACGTCCCACTCGTCCCAGTAATGAACAGCGTTCGTGACGTCGAGGATGATGACGTCAACGCCGGCGTCGACGAGTTCTGACATATCCTTGCGGATGACGTATTCGTCCTGACTAAGGAAATAACCGGTTTCTGGCTCGCCCCAGTGGAACGAACCCTGACCATGCCACGCTGGATGGTTTGCGTCCAGACGCGCTTCAGGAGCTTCGTTGAGGATTCTGGTGACGTCGTTCGAGTACGGGTGGGGTAGATTCGCAAGATTTTGCGTGTGCCAGGTGATGTAGAAAATGCTGACGACGCGCTTGTGATCTTGTTTGACGTCGCCGACTTCCGCGTTTGTCGGGGTAGCACGGTCCAGAGCGTCGACCGCGAACCATGTGTCGGAGTACAGGTCACGCTGTTGAGGTTCAACCGCAGACGACGTCTGGAACGGACTCGAACATAAAATCAACAGCAGGGAGAGAAGGCCGAAGCCTGATCTCGTGACGAAAGTGGAAATACTTGCCTTTTGCTTGACGGTTCTCATGTGCAGGTTCCTGGATAAAAGGTATCAGAGAGAGGCGCTGGGCCCCAGCCTTTATTATTACCGGGGAAAACGATTGCGTCAAATTTTTGTGGAAAAAACGATCAGAATTTTCGTTAAGGAAGATAGAATTCCGCAGAACTGATAATATCGTCTATTGCCGACGTACGTCATAGCGTCCGATTTTGCGCCAAATCCGTAATAAAACAACCGCTTTTTAACTTCGTTACAATCGTTTTATCAGATTGCTGATTTTCAGGTATTTAATCAAATAGCGCTTCTTTTGAGATGAATTGTTGATGACTTCCCGATACTTCAGATACGGTCTTGGAGAGGTCGTGTTGACGTTTGTTGGCGTTGGAAGCGCCCTCGGGATCGAATGAGAAGACTGAATAATAAGGGGCGTCATTGTTGGATTTTCAAAACGAGGGATTTGTATCATTCATGACGATTTTTCTTTTTTTGCAGAGAAGAAGTAAAATCGTCTTCCACGAAACCTGAAATATTGCTATCGTTCCGCTACCTTAATGGCGTAATGGATTACGGGACGTTGGCAACGAGCGGACGCTTTTCCCTTGTTTGTCGCGTAAGACGTCGCACCTTATACTTGGCGATTAGGATTTTGAGCATGGAAGACCAGACGACGACAGTTGCTACGGAAACGGATTTGAAGTGGCGTGAAATTTGGCGCGCCTACAAGCAGAATCCTCAGGAGGATATTCGTACGCGCAATCGTATCATCGAGCGGTATATGCCGCTTGTTCGTCGGCGAGCTGAACGCATTCGTGCGAAGTTGCCTCACGAGATTGAATTGGACGATTTGATTTCCGCCGGTTCCGTCGGTCTTATTGATGCAATTCGCGCGTTTGACCCTGAGCGTGGCGTTAAGTTTGAGACGTTTTGTATTCCTCGAGTTCAGGGCGCGATGCTCGACGAGCTCCGCTCGATGGACTGGGCTCCGCGTATGGTTCGTTCCAAGACCTCGAAGCTTAATGAAGCGGACAAGATTCTCGTTGGTAAGTTTGGGCGGCGTCCCTCCGAAGAGGAACTGGCGAACTTTCTGGAGCTGCCTGTTGACGACGTCCGCCAGACGATTGTCGACTCGAACCGCATTAACATGTCGAGTCTGGACAAAAAATGGAACGATCCTTCCGGCGATGGGGACGTTACGGAAATAGACGTTTTGCCAGACAAACGCAGCGAAGCGCCGATGGAGCGCCTCGAGCGCGTCGAGGTCATCCGCAAGTGCACTCAGGGACTGACCCAAAAAGAGAGAATGATTATTATCCTCTATTACTTTGAGGACATGACGATGAAAGAAATTGGCGCGACCCTCGATCTTAGCGAAAGTCGCGTGAGTCAGATGCATTCCGCTATCGTTAAGCGAATGAAGAAACTTAACAAGCATTTGCAGTATGATCTGTGATTTTTGCTTTTGACCCGTTCAGTTAAAAACGTCCCCTTTTGGTTCACGTACCGAAAGGGGAATTTTTGATTAAGTCCGAATATTTGACGAAATATTAACACCCCGCCGAAAATGAATCGCGCCAGAATCGACGCCCTGCAAAAGTGTTTTCCTGAATGTGTCGTTGAATGTGTGGATGAACACGGCTCCTTTTGTCGCAAGATTGACGTAGGACTATTAAAACAAACGTTGGATTCATTCTTGTCGAGCCAAGGCGCAACGACCTGTTCCGAGTTGTATGAATTTACATGGCAGGGTAAAAAAGCGGCCAAATTGAACGCCGTCTCTGAAACGACCAAAATACTCTCTCCTGAAAGGAAAGAAAGCGTGTTTTGGGAGAGAACGGGCAATATCTATGTGGAAGGAGAGAATCTCGACGCTTTAAAGCTTCTTCGATCTGTGTTTGACGGAAAGATCAAGGTCGTTTATATCGATCCCCCTTACAACACAGGAAGCGATCTCGTATACGGCGACGATTTTCGGGTTTCCTGTAAGAAGTGGAAAGAGACGAATAACAAACGCCTGACGACTGTGGAAGCGTGGAATCTGTCAGAACAGGGAAGAATCCATTCTGTTTGGTGTTCGATGTTTTATTCGCGCGTAATCGTAGCGCGTGAATTATTGGCAGACGACGGCGTCATGCTGGTTTCGATTGACGACCGCGAAATGGGAAATGCGAGCAAGATATTAGACGAAGTCTTTGGCGAGTCCATGCATTTGGCCACCTTTGTATGGGAGACCAAGACTGGCGCCAAAGGAATCCCTCCAACGTCAATGTGTGTTAAAAACCATGAATACATATTGGCTTATGGTAAAAGTCCCTCCTTTCGTTTTCGTGGGGAACGAAGAGAGGAAGCCGAAGGATTCAGCAATCCGGACGGCGATCCACGCGGTCCATGGAAACGCCAGTATTTACAGAGGTTTGGACAGGGGTTTCAGAAGCGGAACGTCGTTGATCCCGAGACTGGCGTCGTTTATTCTTTTGAAACGCCGTATACCGAAGCAAAGATGAGGCGGCTGGTTCAGGATAAACGGATTATCTTTCCAACTGAACCGAATCGATATCCGGTTCGTAAAGAGTTTTTTTCAGAATACTCCAACCCGGACAAGCCCGTTTTGACGTCGCTTGGACTATTCAGCACTAAGGTTGGGAGTGAAGAACTCAAAAAACTCTTTAACGGAGTAAAGGTCTTTGATTATCCGAAACCGTTGCGGTTAATGGTTGAGTTGCTTCGTAAGACGATAGGTCAAAAGGGCGTCGTTCTTGACTTTTTTTCAGGATCGGGCACGACGGCTCACGCCGTTATGACGCTGAATGCCGAAGACGGCGGCGATCGACGTTTTATCTGTATCCAGCGTCCTGAAAAATGCGAACCGAATTCAGCTGCGTTCAAGGCTGGTTTTAAGACGGTAAGCGAAATCGGCAGGGAAAGACTAAGACTTGCGGGAAGAAAAATACTGGAAGAAAGAACCGACGCTGGGAGAACCCCAGACGTCGGTTTCAGAGTCTACAAAGTCATGGAACAACCGGAGAAAAGCTGAACGAAGCTATTTTGCAAGACGTTCGAATCTCCAAATACCAGATCCGACGCCAGATAGCTTCCAGTATGCGCCTTCATGAACGCAGGAATCGGTTTTCTGACCGTCGATCATGACAACGTCGCTTTCCGAAGACGCCGGAAGATAGACGTCGGCGCGAACATTGCCCGGAATGCTGACCTCGAGAACGTAGCGGTTGGCCTCAGTTCGATCCACTTTAACTTCAACGGTTCCGCGGATCGTGGGAACGATCGCCTCAACCGTTTTTAAACTGGCAACCTGAGGTTTGATTTGAATAGTCGCGCAACCCGGCGAAGTTGGCTCGACTCCGACGAGCTTTCGCGGGATAATGTTTGCCGGAGCGGCGCCCCACGCATGGTTCCAATCCTGATTAGGCTTGTAACGGTCGTCCCAGGCTTCCATCGTGATTGTTGAACCCGCTTTCAACATGTTGAGCCATCCGCGAAGGCCTTCGGCCGTCATTAACTTGAGCCCGTAATCTCCATTGTCTCCCTGATAGGTCGCGTCGAGCAGAAACTGAGCGCCGTAAACGCTACAGGCAGTTCCGCGAGATTCAACAAACCGGGTCACGCTTTCGACGTTCTCCTCGGGAACAAGTCCGAAAGCGAGTGCAAACATATTCGTGTGCAGCGAAGCGTGTTCCGTGGCGTCGCCGTCTTTATAAACGCCACGCTGAGCGTCAAAAAAGACTTCTTGATAGGATTTTCTCACCTTGTTGATTTGTGAGTCGAAGAAGGCGACGTCATCGTCTTTTCCGAGTATTTCCGCAAATCTCTTCATTGAATTGAGAGCGAAGTAGTGGTAAGCGTTAACAACGGCGTTGAAATCGTTGAAAACGAATCCGTCTGTTTCACCTGATTTTTCGTTGTCGTTTCCCGCCAGTCCGCTGTGAGGCCAATCGACAATATCGCGGAAGCCGC
>CACYBR010000194.1 GCA_902772705.1 uncultured Planctomycetota bacterium | reverse complement strand
GCGCCTCGAATCAATCTAACGCCAAGCTTAGCAAGCTCGTCCCGGGCCGCCGGCGTCACGACGGCGTTCGCACAGACCTGCCACGTCTTCAAATTCGACGACGCCGCGAGCCTTGCGACCGTCTCGACGACAATAACGCGCTCAGTAACGTTCAAAACCTCGGACGACGGCTCTTCCGCAATCTTCTGAGAAGAGGACTGTTTGTCGGCTTTGACGTTGGCAAAATCCTTCGAAAGCGTCTCGCTGAGGTTTCTATCGGGCGCTGCCTGGGAATTCTTACGAAGATCAGCCATAATTTTGCCGACCATCTCGTCCAGATTCCAGTCAAATCCGTTCATTCTTCCGTTTCCGCTCTCTTTGCCGAATCAATAATACCAACGATTCCCCAACGTGCCGGAGTCAACTTCGTTCCGATGATCTGATCGCGAGTGTACGAGCCGTCGCTGGTTATCAGGACAAGGTCGCCGACTCCCGCGCCAAGCTTATCGTAAACGATCGAAGGATCCCCTTCTGGCCTTCCGTCTGTCGAAACAGGTTGCGCGATAAGCATCTTCTGTCCGTTAAGGGACTCATGCTTGACAACCGAAGTCGCATAGCCGATTATTCTCGCGCGATTCATCGTATACCGTTTCGTTTATTCGTCGTCGTCGAGCGGATCCTCATAAAGAGGTTCTTTAACTCTCTGAGACGCTTCCTTCTCAGAATGGCTCATGCTGTGAGCATGGGATCGCCCGTGCGATTCGTGATTGCCGGAAGATCCCCCGTGTTCGTGCGAATGACGACGTCGGTGCGAATGACGCTCGCCGCTTTCTCCTGACGCTTTGGAAAGAACCTTTCGCCTTTCACTTAGCTTGAGCGCGGAATCCTCTTGAGCCTTACGTTTGCTTGTCGCGACGCCAACAGTCAGTTCGCCAATCGCGACCGCAAGCAGGGCGATATACAACAACGCCGTTACGTCAAGGAAGACGAACAGTTTAAACGCTACGCCTATCGCCGCGCCGACAATCGTCAGGAAAAGGGAAAGCGCTCCCCTTCCCTCAACGCCGTCCGTCCTCTTCAACTTGCGCGTTGAAATAAGCTCTGCAAGAACAAAACAACCGATCATTCCTGCTTCATACCAATTCACGGTATGAAGCGTTTTACAGAACTCCGCCCAATCAAAGTTAAAGATCGTCATAACTTCGACTCGTTCGCTCAACGCGCGCGCTAAAACGGACCTTAAACTCTGCGCGCAGCTTCGAACGCCACGCGCAACCATTGTTCGACCGCTCGACGAAAGAGAGGCCTTCTATTCAATTCACCTGCCAAGAATGTGCAGGCTGTCGACCATTGCGCAACGACGACTGCGCGTGAAGGTCAACGGTCGGGTAATACCCTCTCCTGTCGGACCGGCGATAGAATAGGAGCCGTACCCCTCGCCGCCGCCGCCGTTGCCGGCGGTGCTGGGTCCATTCTTAACAAAAATCGTTGTGTTAAGGAGCTTACCCATTTTTGTCATATTGACAACATTATTGGAATGGATAATTGCCGTGTGATGGAAACCATGCTCCATTTCGTAAGCGCGCTGAATTGCCTCGTCGACGTCCTTACAACGAACGAACGGCAGGAAAGGCATCATCTGCTCGACCGGAACAAACGGGTTTTCATAGTCGGTTTCGCCATACAGCATTTCAACGTCGTTCGAAACGCTCTTGCCAATGCCGGCGGCCAGAACGGCGGCGTCTTTCCCGAGAAATTCGCGACTCGGCGCCTCATGTCTCCTGTCGCCCTCGCCAACCGTAACAATTCCCTTCTGGGTCATTGCGGCTGTTTCTGCAGCGTTGAGGCGGACGGCGCCGGCACGCTCCATGGCGTCCATCATCTTGTCGAAAACGGAATTAACGACAAAGACTTCTTTTTCCGCAAGGCAAAGAAGATTATTGTCATACGCTCCGCCAAGAATGATCGAACGCGCGGCGCGATCGAGATCTGCGGTTTCGTCGACGACGACCGGGGGGTTGCCGGGACCAGCGACAATCGCTCGCTTCGATTGAGCCATCGCCGCCTTAACGACGCCCTCGCCGCCTGTGACGACCAGCAGGTTGATATTCGGATGCTTGAAGATAACGTCGGCGCTTTCGAGCGTCGGTTTCGGTATGACGCACATCAGGTTGTCGATACCGTACTCGGCGTAAATCGCCTGATTAAAACGTCTGACGCCTTCGGTAGCGATCTTGCACGCATGGGGATGAGGATTAAAGACGACCGTATTGCCCGCCGCGATCATATTGATCGAGTTGTTCGCAATCGTCGGAAGCGAATGGGTGCTTGGCGTAATCGCGCCAATAACGCCAAACGGGGCGTGTTCGATGACGGTAAGCCCAAAGTCGCCGCTGAAAACCTCGGAACTAAGAGCCTCAACGCCCTGCGCGTTGTAACCAACGTTCAGAAGTTTGTCGATTTTGTGCTCAAGACGACCGATCTTAGTCTCTTCCAGCTCTTTTGTTCCAAGTTCAACGCTCTGCTCGATGCAAATACGGCGGATCTCGTCGATCATCTTCTTACGGTCGGCAATGGTACGCCGGGAAAGCTG
>CACYBR010000193.1 GCA_902772705.1 uncultured Planctomycetota bacterium | reverse complement strand
TCGCGAGATTTGCACCTTGTACTTTACAGCGTCGTCGATCGGGCGCCAGACAAGCGTCCCGACGTGCGTTTCAGAATCATAACCGAAGGCAGTCGGATCGCCGGCGCTGTAAACGATCGTTTCGCCGGCGGAGCCTGCGGAGACGCCAGTTCCAGTAGCGACAACCCTGAGGTTGAAGACGTCGAAAACGGGCGAATACTCCAGGAGCCCCTGAGCGTCGGGAATCTCGACGTCGCCCCCAGCGGTTATGTAATACCAGTTGAGGTCCGCGGAGACATTATCGGCGCCCTTAAGGGCGACAGACGCCGTGTCGCCAACCTTGAACGAGTCGTCGGAGGCGACGCCCACGGGCGCGAAGGTCGCTTCGCGATACTGATCCGTCGAGACGCCGTTTTCATCGACCGCGTAGACGCGGAAGTCGTAGGATTTTCCGACATACAGTCCGTTGACGTTCGCCGAGACGCCGTCGACGTCGCGAAGATAGGTGTTCCACGTTGCGCCGCCGTCGCGCGAGATTCTCACGCGGTATCCGCAGGCGCCGTCGATCGGACGCCACGTCATGGTCGCCTGACGCGTCTGGGCGTCGTGCTTGAAGGCGACGGCGTCCGCCGAGCTGGAGAAGAGGAGCGCGGCAGTCGCGCCTTCCGACTCTCCGGTTCCCGTCGCGACGACTTTGACGTCATACGCGTCGCCAGTGGGCGCGTATTCGCACAGACCAGCGGCGTCCTCAATTTCGACGTCGCCCTCTTCGGTCACGAGGTACCAGTTGATATAGGCGGAGGCAGACGCGGCGCCCTTGAGTTCGACCGAGATCGTCTCGCCGGCGGCGAAGACGTCGGTCGCGCTCACGAGATTGATCGGCGTGAAGCTCGCCTGACGATAAGCGAGCGTCGTTCCAGTTTCTGTTTCGCCATAGACGCGGAAACCAATTTCTCGACCTGCCCACAGACCGTTGACGGTCGCGGTCAGTTCTTTGACGCCCTTGGCGTAATCGATCCAGGTTTGACCAGCGTCGCGGGAAATGCGCACCTTGTAGCTTGAGATTCCGTCAATCGCTTCCCATGCGATGTTGGCGACGCGCGTTGCGCCGTCGTATACGACGTCGATTCTCGAATCGAGACAGCCAATCGTGAGACTCGAGTCGGAGCCGAGAGAATCGTTGACGCCTGTCGCAACGACGCGCAGATCGAAAAGATTGCTCGTCGGCGTGTATTCGAGCGTGTTAGCGCCCTCGATTTCGACGTCTCCTTCGTCGGTTATGTAATACCATTGAACGAAAGCTTCCGCGTTGCTCGCGCCCTTGAGCGTCGTCGTGATCGTGTCGCCGAGTCTGAACGTGGCTTTTTCCACGGCGAGACTGATCGGAGCGAACGTTGTTTCGCGATATACGGAGAGTTGCGTTCCGTCTTCCGCGACGCCGACGACGTAGAACGTGTAAGAACTCCCGACATAGAGACCGTTGACGGTCGTGGTAAGTTCCGTAATGTTCTTAGCGTATTCAACCTGTTCGGCTCCGTCGCGTGAAAGAAGGAGCTTATAGCTGACGGCGCCGGAGAGCGGGATCCAGGTTAGCGTCGCCTGACGCGTTGTGGAATCGTAGTTGACGCCGATTTGACGACCGGCAAATTCATACGCGCCCAGATCGACCACGCCGCTTTGAATACGCGCGGAACCAGCCAGATCATAGTCGCTCGTAACGAGATCGTTTCCGCCGACGTCCATCGCCTGAGAGTTAGGCGAAAGCTTGTAGTCGCCGTTTTCCGCGTCCGCGAAGAGCCCCGCTTCCGGATTGTACTCGTAAACGACGGCGTCGTCGTTGCTCCAGTCGGCGTAGGAGGAAAGGACATAGTAGCCGTTTACGGACGTGTCCGAGGCGAGTCCCACGACGACGTCGCCGCCTTCGTTTGCCGCGACGATAGAGTTGTAGAAGCTTGCGTTCGCGTTGTTGTTGAGGAAGACGGCGCCCTGGGAATCAGCCGACGCGTTGCCGGCAATCGTGACGGCGGCAAGCGTGAGATCGGCGCCGTACGCGCAGATTGCCGAACCGTAGATCGACGCCTCGTTGTTCGTAATTTCGGCGTTGACCATCGAGACGCGGAGCCCTTCGCTGGCATAGAACGCGCCGCCATGATAACCCGCCTTGCTGTTTAACATGCGAACGTCGAACATAGCGAGCTCGGCGCCTGCGGAAGCGAAGAGCGCGCCGCCGACGGACTGAGAATAGCCGTTGACCATCGTGATCGAGTTGAGCGTCACGGAGTCGGCGGACGTCTGGAAGATACGAGACGCGCCTCCCGCGTCGATTGTAATCGCGCCGACCGAGCTTGCGTCGATCGTAATGGAGTTTTTGACGTCGATCTGGCCGCCTGTGAGCGTAATAACGCCGTTTGCGAGGGCTTCGTCGAACGTGACGACGTCGCCGTCGTCCGCGTAGCGCGTGACAGCTTCGCGCAGTGAAACGAAGCCGTCGAGCGCGACGACGTCGTCGAGCGTCGTGACGATCGTGGAGGCGTGTTCCTTAACATAGGGGACGGTCGCTTCCAGATCGCAACCAGCGGAGGCGCTGGCGCCGGTTGAGACGATCACGACGTCGTAAGCCTGCGTCGGTTTGTACTGAGCGAGTCCGTGAGCATCTTCGATTTCGACGTTTTCACCGTCGACGACGTAGAACCAGGAGAGGTCGGCGCCGCCTCCTTCCGCGCCAACGATCTCGACGGAGATGGTTTCGCCAAACATGAACGCGGAATTGGAGACGTGCATGTCGTACGGCGTGAAAACGAGTTCGTCGTAGGTCGTTGTGATTTCGCCCTCGGCGTCGAGCGCGAAAACGCGAAACGCGTAAGTGCGACCGACCAGAACGTTCGTGATCAGGGACGACGGCGCGGCAAGGTCCTGCGCGTAATCAACCCAGCTTGCGCCTCCGTTACGTGAAACCTGAACGGAGTAACTCGCCGCGTTTTCATCGGCGTCCCAGGAGATGGTCGCTTCGTGCGCTTCTGAATCGTACTGGGAGACTGTTACGACGGTCGACGCTTCAACTTCCGCGTCGTCGCCCTCGTTATTCTCGCCGGTTGGATCGACGACGTCGCCAAGGTCGACGGCGTCGTTGGTTACGTCTGTTTCAGCCACGAGCGCGGAGTCGGCGGCCGTCACGACGGCAAGTTCGCCTGGAGCGACGGAGAGCATTTGACGGGACTCGAGATTTTCGAGGCGCAGAACGCGCGCGAGACTGGAAGAGATGTTCTTTTTCATTGCTTGCCTTCGTATAATAAAAGATGAATGCGGTCTGCCTGTGGCAAAGCGACGGCATGAGTATGAACGCGGAACGGGCTTAAACAACCTGCCCCGATAAGGATCGACGCGTCTTTCGGGTACGAGCGGGCCGTCAAACGGCAGCGCCTTCGAATCGTCGGAGATCCTAACTCCGACGACGGAATTTCCCGCCGGCGATCGCTTTTCTCTCTGGGCCGACGCCCCATTGCATTTCATGATAGCGGCTTTTTTCCCCGATTCAATAGACATGGCAGGATTTCGTCTCAATTTAGAGAATCTCCTCCGAAATCCCCCTGTTTAATTGCAGGGACTTGCGTCTCTCCTGCCCTTTGACAACCTTTTAAGGCGTATGGGGGAAACGCTTTGCCCTTCTTTCAGAAAGCGGGCTTGACGCCAGTTTGGCTTTTCGCTACTCTCTGCGCGTCAAATGCAACGCAAGCGGTTGACGTCAGGACGACGAAGATCGCGGAATAAACGAGGGAAAAATGGGAATGGATTTCAACTTCTTCGAATGGATTCGCGAGGGCGTTAAACGCTCCGTACTCCTTGGCGTCTCGGACGCGGTCGAGACGATGGGAACTCCGCACGACCCTGAAACGTCGCGCGACAAGATCATGAGTTTTTTGCAGGACGAGACGGAAGAAACGACCGCCAAGACGACGCGTCGTCGCGTCGCCTCGTCTTCTTCAACGACCCGCAAACTGGGACGTTCCATCAGCGAGATTCATCCGACGAGCTGACGGTGGAGAATCTCGGGCGACGAGGTTCGTTTAATAACAGGTTGAATTCGGTTGTTTCTGGTTTTGAAGCGGTCAACGCTTTGCGTGGAATTAGGGTTGTTATTCCGCGCGTCGCGTCCGCTTGTTCGTCCGCGCGGCGCCTTTTGCAGGCGTTGCGTTTGACCTTAGCCACAACAGGTTCCGAGTGGGATCGAATCAGGGCGACGCCGCAGGGTACGAGCTTCGGCGAAGCGATCAGACGGAGACGGTCGGCTGGTTTTCTGCCTTGCCAGACGACGAGCTTTGGGTTGAGTTCAGTTCTCACGTTCGACGGTCTGACTCGGAGTTGCGAATTCCTCCACTAAAAGACGCCAGAATCTAACAGGTTCCGGCGTCTTTTTTTGCGTATGCGCGAAAGCAGAACAAGGGCTCCTCTCCACCGGCGAGAGAAGCCCTCGTTTTGTAAACGCGTCAATTCGACGCGATATCAGAATTCGTCGTCGGACGGCTCCTCGTCAAAGTATTTGGCGAAGATTCCGTCCAGAATTGACGTCGCAGAGACGTTCGAGGTTGCGAATTCATAGGCGCCAAAGTCGACGGCGTCGCCCTGAAATCGCGCGGAATCGACAAGAGCTGTCGCCTTTGATTTCCGGATATAGGCGTTCGAGCCCTTGTGGACCGCCTGAGATCCGTTTGCTGGAATCATCAACCCTTTCGAGGGCGCTGCGATATTGAAAGGTTTAAAAGTTTCATAATCGGATTTGTCTTTATGAGAC
>CACYBR010000192.1 GCA_902772705.1 uncultured Planctomycetota bacterium | reverse complement strand
GCGGCGCGACGGAGTACGCGATTCCCGAGACGGTCGAGACGATCGAATATCGCGCGTTCGCGGATTGCGTCGCGCTGAAAAAGGTCGCGTTCCCGAAAGGGTTGAAAAAGATCAAGCCTGGGGCGTTCGCGGCGTGCGAGGCGCTCTCCGGCGAACTCGCGCTTCCCGACGGCGTGACGGAAATCGGCGACGGCGCGTTCGTCGATTGTTCCGCGCTCTCGGACGTCTCCATCCCCGCGGACGCGTCTATTGCGCCGAACGCCTTTGAAGGAACGAAAGTCGAAGCGCCCGTCCGCCGCCCCGTCGAACGCTAACCATCGCGCGCGACGCAATCTCTCGGCGATAAAAAAACGTAGCCGAACGTTTCCCAAAAGGGTCGTTCAACTGCGTTTTCGATTCTCGGACACAACGTGATTCCGCGCAATTTTATCGACGGACGATTCATGCACGTTTGTATCCGAGAACCGGTTGGATTCCACATCAAAATTGCGCCTTTTCGCGGTTTTGAACTAAGCGCGTCGAAACGACTTGGGGCTCCTGACAAGGGTTGCGACCTGTGTTTAAAACCGGGGCATTTACGAGACGATGGCAAAACTGAGACGAAGGAGTCAATTTCACCCGCTTTTTTACGAGGATCGAACGTATTAACAATAGTGTCGTCTCGCCAAGACGCATTAGTTTTTCACAGTCGTTCTTTGCGATTGGAAAATGTTGACAAGCGACTCCGAGAATACTAGAATTTCGGGTGAACGTAACAGACGACGCGCTTCGCGGATCTTGATATCGGCAACCGACGTCGTCGAAGGTTGACGCCGTCAACAGTTCTAACGAATTAACGAACGTACTAGTAAGATCGAGGACGCAATGCAACGTCGTGAATTTTTCAAGAACGCCGGACTCCTCGCCGCCTCCGGCCTGACCGTTTCTCTCGGCTCCCAGTCCTATGCTGAAGGTCCGCAGGATTTCAACACCGTCAATTTTCCTGGTAAAACCGGTAAACCAAAGCCGGAATGGGGCGATGCTCAAGTAGAGCACTTCACCTCTTATTATCCGGATTTCGCCGACAAGAACCTTTGGATCCGCAAAGACAATCAGGTTATTGCCGTCTATCGCACCGATCCCAACCAGAAATATCCTTACATTTACCCTCTAGCGGGTCCGATCTCGCGCGTATCCGTCACGAGCGAGTCCGCTCAACCCTGGCCCCACCACCGTTCCGTTTTCATGGGCATTGATCAGGTTTTTCCCGCCGCTCAGAAGGACGATCCCAACGCTCGTGGCAATTACTGGCAGGAGGGCTCTGATCGCGGACAGGTTTTCAGCACAAACCTGAAGCTCGACAAAGCGGAAACCGACACTGTTGAATTCTCCGACGTCTGCGTCTGGAAACATCCAAAGCAAGACCCGCTCATCGAAGATACTCGTAAATACACCCTTACCTGGAAAAATCCCGACTACTACACGCTCGATCTCGATTTCTCCATGAAGATGTTGCAGGACGTCCACATCAAAAAGACGAATCATGGTTTCTTCGGCGTTCGCGTCGAACAAGACCTCGCGCCGCATGGCGGCGGAAATTTGGTCAGTAGCGAAGGCGGCGTTGGCGAACAAGAAACCTTCTCCAAGCCGGCCAAGTGGATGGCGTTCTATGGCAAACGTCGTTTCAATCCCGCGATCACGGAAGGCGTCGCCGTCTTCTGCCCGCCAAAAGAACCGTTTGAGAATTGCCCGTGGTTCACTCGCGATTACGGCAACATTTCCCCGATGCCCTTCCTCTTTAAGGAAGACGGCTTCAGTTGGAAAAAGGACGACGTTCTCAAGGGAATCTACCGCGTTGTCGTCTTCGCCGGCGAGCCTAAGGACGTTGATCTGAACGGTCTCTGGAACGAACTCTACGCGTGAGTTTCGCCCCGTGGGGCGTCTTAACGTAGCGCCGAATAGCCGTCGTCTTGACAAAAAACGGAATTTAACCTATTCCTGTCGAGACGGCGACGCTTCGGCGTTTTCTATTGTTTCGGCGACGAAGTATCAATTCGAGGACATGCTTTGAGAGAAGAAAAAGTCATTTTGGGAATCGATCCGGGACTCAATACGACAGGATACGGCGTTATCGACATTTCATCCGGACGCGCTAAACTTATGGAGGC
>CACYBR010000191.1 GCA_902772705.1 uncultured Planctomycetota bacterium | reverse complement strand
TTAAGGAGTTAAAGCTATGAGATCCATCCTCGTCTGCCGGGAGACAGACCCTCGCGAAACACGCGTGGCGCTGATTCCTGACGACGTCAAAAAGCTCATTAACATGGGCTTTTCCGTGACGGTGGTATCCGGCGCCGGCGTAAAATCCGGCTTTACAGACGCGGCTTACGAAAAGGCCGGCGCAAAGCTCGTACAGAACGAAGCGGACGGCTATGACGCCGAGATCGTTCTGCGCATTCTCAAGCCCGAAAGCGCCGCCGGACTCAAGCCCGGAACGCTTCATTTATCCTATCTTGACCCGTTCAACGAGAAGGAACTGCTGCGCGAATTCGCGAAAAACGAGATTCAGGCGATTTCGCTCGAGATGATCCCGAGAACGACCCTCGCTCAGAAGATGGACGTCCAGTCTTCGCAGACGTCGCTTGCGGGCTACGTCGCGGTCGTCAACGCGGCGGCGCGACTTCCGAAGATTCTCCCAATGATGGTCACGCCGTCGGGAACGATCAGCCCCGCGCGCGTTTTCATCATCGGGGTCGGAGTTGCGGGTCTTCAGGCAATCGCGACCGCGAAACGCCTGGGAGCGCGAGTCGACGCGTTCGACACGCGTCCGGTCGTGGAAGAACAAGTGAAATCGCTTGGCGCGTCGTTCGTTAAGATCGACCTTGGCGAAATGGGTCAGACGGCTCAGGGCTACGCGAAAGAGCTGACGCCGGAACAGATCGCGAAACAGCGCGAAGGTCAGGCGAAGGTCTGCGAACGCTCCAATATTGTCATCACGACGGCGAAGGTCTTTGGACGCAAGGCGCCGCGTCTGATCGCCAAGGACGTGATCGACCGGATGCAGCCGGGCTCCATCATCGTGGACATGGCGGTTTCGACGGGCGGCAACGTGGAAGGCTCGAAGCTCTTTGAAGAGGTCGTGACGGACAACGGGGTCGTCATCATGTCGGGCGACTTCCTCGAACGTCAGGTTCCGTACGACGCGTCGAAGATGCTCTCCGGAAACTTCACTGCGTTCATGACGCACTTCTTCGACAAAGAGGCGAAGGAGCTCAAGGTCAACCTTGACGACGAGATCATGCGCGGATGCCTGCTCACGCAGGGCGGCAAGATCATCCACGAACGCTTTAAGGAGGATTGACATGGCAATCGGCGAAATCTTACTGCTTGTGTTTGTATTCGTGATCGCCGCGTTTCTCGGCGTGGAACTGATCTCGAAGGTCCCTTCCCAGCTGCATACCCCGTTGATGTCAGGCACGAACGCGATCTCCGGCATAACGATCGTAGGCGCGATCTCCGCGATGGCGATTGCGCTTCACACGAGCGGCGTTCTGGGCGTCATTCTCGGCTTTGCGGCGATCGTTCTGGCGACGATCAACGTCGTCGGCGGCTACATGGTCACCGACCGAATGCTCGGCATGTTCAAGAAAAAGGGGAACGATAAGAAATGACTTGGGATAGTTTCAGCGTCGTCCTCACGACGATTTTATACATGGTCTCCGCGGTTCTTTTCATCCGCGGCATCAAGCTTCTCGGTAAAGCCGACACGGCGCGCAAGGGCAATCAGATCTCGTCGATCGGTATGCTCATCGCGGTCGTCACGGTCTTCTTTGAGAGCAAGGTTACCGCCACGCTTCACGGCGACCCGCTTCACAACGGGTATCTCTGGGCGATTGTCGCGATTATCGTCGGTTCCGTGATCGGCGCGCGCTGGGCGAAGAAGGTCGAGATGACCGGGATGCCGGAGCTCGTGGCGCTCTTCAACGGCTTCGGCGGTCTGAGCTCGCTGCTCGTCGCGCTCACGCAGTACCTTACGGACAAGAACGTCAACGCGTTCACGGCGGTCACGCTCGGGCTGACGATTGCGATCGGCGCGATCGCGTTCACGGGCTCGGTCGTCGCGTGGGGCAAGCTCTCGGGCAAGATGTTCAAGAAGAACGTTTCGATCCCGTGCAAGAATCAGGTCAACGCGTTGCTTGCGATCGTCGGTCTCGTCGGGGTCGTCGTTTACGCGTTCAGCGTGATCAAGGGAGC
>CACYBR010000190.1 GCA_902772705.1 uncultured Planctomycetota bacterium | reverse complement strand
CGTGGGTAAAACAGGCTGAGCGTCGGGTATGACTTCGGGCTTTTTCGGAACAGGAGCAGAAGCGACGTCGCTGGAAACTCGGGTCAAACCGTCTTCGTTCCCGGCTTGAAGACGAACGACACGGTCCTGAACTCCAACGGACGCGGGAACAACGTCATTTTTCTCAAACTCAGACGGCTCTTTCTCCGAGGGAGTCTCCTTCACAGGCGCCGATCTTTTTCTGGAGGGAGAGGAATTCCAGATCGGAGCGGCAGGCGATGAAATCGGTTCCTGTTCCAGAACCTTATCGTCTTCCCGTTCGGGCACGGTCTCTGACTTCGTCGTGGAACAGTATGCTTCAACGCGTTCGATTACGGCGTGGAAATAGTCGTCAGCCAGCTGGGGTTTGAAATCTCGAAGCGCATGTCGATAGAGGAGATAGTAGACGCCAATCAAAACAAGTCGCGGCACGACGCACCAAACAAAAACGATCGCCAGCAGGAAATACGACCATTTCGCGCGCGTCTCCGCCGCCGTCTGACGCGCGCTTGACGTTGACGACGCGGCGCCAGGCTTAACCAGCATGTCGGTAAAAAGGGCGGCGACGTCGTCCTCGTTCGGCACGGCGACGCCAAGAAGCGCGACTGGAGCGCCCAGGAGATCGACGCCTTGTTTCACGACGCGTTCGTCCTCAAGGGACGTGTGCCAACAGTAATCGTAGCGATTCCCCTGCATACGAGCGACAAGAATCAGCAGCACGCACAGCGAACAGGACGTCCAGAACGTGTGAGAAAGCGCGCCGCCCCAGAACGCCACGACGCGCGGTCGCGAAAACAGAACGTCCCAAAAAAGCGCAATCGCGCCGCGCGCCTCCTCCCTGCGCCGTTCCTCCTTTTTCGCCGCTTCAGGATTCTCTTCTCTTGCACGCCGCGCCGCGCTGCTTTGATTGTGCCAGGCAAAACGCCCGGTCGACGGTTTGCCCCAAAACGCGTAAAAAACCGGCGCAAATCGATGAAACGCCCAAATCGCGAGCGATCCGACAACGCTCGACAGCGTCTGAACGACCTTTTCGGAAAAGGAAACCGGACGTTCATGTCCGAGCAAATGCCGGACGACGCTCATCAAAATCACGAGACATGCCAGAACGAGCGCGCAGGTCAGGAAAAAAATCTGAGTCAGGAGAAAGAAGAGAAACGGTCCGGCAAGGTTAACGCCAGAGCCGAGAATCGTATCGACTCGCGCAAAGGGAAACGCAAGAGCTCCGAGCGCGATAACTATCAGAGCCGAGGAAATCTTAACGCGTCTGACGCGCTCAAGCCACTTGTCCACCGGCGCGTCAAAAAGAGCCAGTATTTTCGTAGCGCGGGCGTTGAGGTATGCAAGCGGCTCGGCAACGCGCCCCTGATCGTCGCGCTCGGGAACGATCTTGCGCTCAAGCTCGTCGACGTCCGGTTTAAAGGTCTCGTCGCACGCGCGCGACCACTGGATCATGATCCAGTCCAGCGGATTCGTCTTCGTCTGTTTTTTCGCTCGATCTTTCACCAGAGTTCCCTCTTAATCTCAACCGCTTTGACCCGCTCGAAAGCGCGCCTCCCACCGATCGCCAATATAGCAGAACGACGTCGTTTTTTCAAGTTGACGCGACGGAAATATCAGACGTCGACTACCGCTGCGGTCGCCGTTCGATCCGCAAGATTCGGACGAAAAACGGTCAGAATTATCAGGGGCAGGTACCAGGCCATGTATAGCCCGCCCTGACGACCCATCCAGAATTGAACGCCGAGCATAAGAGCCGCCGAAAGCGAAATGAGCGTCGCGAGATTCTTCTGCGGTATCAGAATCGTATAACCGAAGCAAAATACGCCAAAGAATGAAATCAACGGTATTCGGTAGAAGCGCGGCAGATACTCCCAGACGCCGTCCGCCTGCTTGAGAAGCAACGAGTGGTTGCCAAACATGGATTCAAGCGCGTCGGCGTAGCTATAGTCAGGCCCCTTGATCAGTAGCAAGACGACAACAAGCGAAAGAACCGCCGCCGAACTCCCGGTGATGAATCGCCCTACTCCCTTCTTCCAGTAATAACCAATCCAAAGCGGCAACAGCAGGAAGGGATAGAAAACGAGCGAGCCTGCCGAACCCAACGCTACTCCCGAAAGGAATGGGCGACGATACAGGAGAATCCCCAGCAGAATCAACAATCCCGGAACGATATGATCAAGACGCGCGGAAAACTGGTTGACATACGGAAGGAGCAAATAAAGCAACGCTGCGGCAAAGCCCGTTTGAAGCGAGCCAAAGTGAACGCGTCCAATCATAACGATCGTCGCCACAACGCAAATCTGCAAAAAAATCACGCACAAAACGAGAAGCAGACCCTCTTGCGAAAGGGGTTGCCAGCGAAAAACCGCAGAGTCGCTCATGCTGAGACGCCCCCCTTCGTCGAGAAGCGGCGCGTCTTCGTTTGACTGTATTGGCGAGGTCGTGCTTTCGAGAACGCTTCTGTAGAGATCGTCCTCTTCTCGTTCTGACGCGTCGTCGTCCGAAACGACGCCCGGCGCGATAGGCGCGTTGGGAACGACTGGCGCCGCATGGACGCCGTTGAGACTTTCCGGATATGCCGAGGGCTGCGGAGAATCGACCGATTCCGTTATGTCAAAGTCATACTTATACTCGTCGGACGCGCCTGACGCCCAACGCACCGCCCGCGCGCCTGGTCTCTTTTTGCGCGCGGAATCGTCATGAATCGTAAAACCAAAGAAATCGACGGAGTTTGATATCTGCTTCCTCGTCAGAACGTCTTCGACGGCGCGTCGCCAGGCGGTCTGAGAAGGGGCAAAAAAACGGTTCGCGTCTTGAGTCGCCTGAAGGAACGGCGGATAACCGGGCCAGTTTGACACTTTACTGACGTCTGGAGAAGCTTCGTCTGCCGCCGAGAGAATCTGTTCAAGGCGCCATGCGCGAGGGGATTCGCACGCGTCGCCTCGATTGAGAAATAAATTCGGTATGATGAACGCAGACGACGCAATACATGAAAAAACAAGACCCGCGTAATTCATGTTAGGGGAAAGAAGAGGACGTCGGCGAAAGAACACGTCGACGGAAAGTCGAAAGAACATGAACGCGTTCACGACGAATAGCCACAAATACCCCTGAAGCGCCGAACCCATCGCCACGTAAACCATGCCCGGGGTTATGAGAATAAGTCCCGTCACGTCAAGATTGCGAACGCTCAAAACGCGATTAAAGCGAAAGAAAAGCGCGAGGATTAGCAACGTCGAAAGATAGAACCAGGTCGTCGGCAGCATTTCATACTGGAAGAGCGACGTTGGCATTGCTGAAATCCTCGTTCAAAAAAAGTAACGCTTTAACAAGGAAAGAGCCGTTCATCCTGTTCGGACAAACGACTCCCATCCCTTATGGACCGTCGACCAACACGAGTCAGTCGGTCTTAACTCGCCAACGAAGGTATTCTTCCATGAAAGGCTGAACGCCGCCGTTGAGAACCTCATGGAAATTGCCAACGGAATATCCCGTGCGCGAATCTTTGACTCGCTGGTCCGGATGCAGGAAATAGTTGCGAATCTGCGAACCAAAACCAACCTTGGAAAGGTTCTTGTATTTCTCTGACATCTGCTGCTCGCGCTTCTCTTCCTCACGCTGAAGCAGACGCGCGCGAAGCATCTTCCACGCCGTCGCGCGATTCTTATGCTGGCTGCGCTCGTTCTGACATTGAACGACCGTATTCGTAGGAATGTGAGTCAGGCGAATCGCGCTCGAGGTCTTATTGACGTGCTGCCCGCCCGCGCCGCTGGATCGAAAAACGTCCTCGCGAACGTCTTCCGGGTTGATATCAACGTTGATTGAATCGTCAATATCAGGGTTGACGTCGACCGCCGCAAAACTCGTCTGACGCTTGCCTTCTGAGTTAAACGGACTAATACGAACCAAGCGATGCGTGCCAATCTCGCCTTTGAGATAACCATACGCCATCGGACCGTGAACGATAACCGTGGCGCTGTTGATACCCGCCTCTTCGTTATCCTGACGGTCAAGAATTTCGCACGTGTATCCGCGGGACTGAGCCCAAAGCAGGTACATACGCAGGAGCATTTCCGCCCAGTCGTTCGCGTCGGTGCCGCCGTCGCGCGCGTTGATCGTGAGAATCGCGTCGTTTGCGTCGTAGGGTCCGTTGAGAAGCGCCGCGGTCTGGAGATTCTCAAGCGTCTTCTCGATTTCGGCGAGCTTGCCGGGAATCTCTGCGGCGGTCTCTTCGTCTTCCTGACCAAGCTCAAAGAACACGTCCAGTTCGTCGAGTTCCTTAAGGATCTCGTCCATCGGTTTAACAAGCGCCTTCAACGCCTTGATCCGACCGACGACAACCTGCGCTTTTTCCTGATTGTCCCAAAAACCGGGCGCCGTCATCTGCTCTTCGATTTCGCCGATCTCTTTTTTCTTCGCGTCGTAATCCAGCGAAGATTTAAGCTGATCGAGACCGCTGCGGATTTGTTCGGCTCGTGCGATCTGTTCGTGTTCTACCGGCATTGGACTAATAACTCCTGTCTCTTTCTGAACGTCAAAGTCCGAGACGCAAAAAAGGACCCGGACTCAGCATATTCTAACGACAACATTGTACTGGAAAAAGCGGGTTAGACAAGTCTGTCGCTTTCTCAATTTGACGTCGCCCGCCGTCCAAACCTTCTTCATGCGTCCCGGTGATTAACGCGCGTCATTCCTTTGACTCGACTCTAATCTCGACGGGTCCCATAAGACCTGAGGGAGGGGCGCCGCCATAACGCGTCGGGATATTACGGTAGAAATTCGCCGCGGTATTATAAACGTCTATCTCCAGCTTATTGGCGCCGGCGACAAGATAATCCGTGACGTCGACCGTCCACGGTGGGGTCGGCAAATCAGCGACCCGTCTGCCGTTGAGCCAAACGCGACAACTCGCGCTTACGGAACCAAGGTCAAGCGTCGCTCTCGCCCCCTCGTCCAACGGCGCCGTCCAGTCGAAAAGTTTCGTATAACGCGCCCCGCCGGAATAATTCGCAAGTACGCCGCGTTCGTTCCAGTTACAAAGCGTCGTAACGCCCGTTTCGCACGTCAATCGGATTGGTTCAGAACACAGAGCCCCGTCATAAACGCCGGGAACTGGCGTCAATTCGATCTCGACCGCCGTTTCACGTTCAAGCGCCTTCCCGAGAGCAACGGAAACGATTGAAAGAGACTCGTCGGAAAGCGTCGTCGGTTCGGCGGAAACATTCTCTCCAAAACGCTCGTCTTTCGACAGGCCACGCCAATATTCCCAGCCGGGCGTTTCTTTCTCCTCGACGCGCGCCTCAAGCTTCTGACCGTCGGCGTAGATTCCATTAAACGTTCCGCGAGTCGTTATCGTCAGTTTTGAAAGCCCTGGCGGCGCGACAAACGAAAGGCGACGCGGCGTCCGATCGGCGCCGCCGTAGACGTCATAATCCAGAACGCCCGGAACGTCGAACCATACGGTCGACAACGGCGTGCGTTTCTCTGGAACGGCGACAAAATCGGGCGTCTCTTCGCGCAGACCTGTCGTCATGCCGTTGTAAGCGCCGTGATCCAGTCCTTCCGCTTGAACCACCTTCGTGACGTCCTGACCCGCGTTCCTGTCGCGTTCGACAAAAACGAACGACCGACGACCGGCGGAATCATAGCGTAACAAAACTGGAGAATACGCGTCGGGAGTCGCTACAAGAATATCGTCCCCAAAGACTACGCGACGTCCGTCGACCCAGACTGACTCTGGAGCGGAACCGCCCGTGTAAACGTCGACCACGCGCGCGTCTTCTTTCGTTTCAACGCCTTTGAAGCCCACCGCAGCCTTCGTCCAAAGGTAGTAAACGGAACCTTCGGGCTCTGCCTGGAACACTTTTTCATTGAAACCTTCGACGGGCTTGCCCAACGCGATGAAGCGTGAATCGATCTTTTCCTTGAGACCGTGATAGCCTTCATGCCCCGGATTCCCCTCGACGCCCCAGCGCCACGAAAAGAATCCGGTTTTCCACACGTAGTCGCGTCCGGCAATATTCGTCGTCGAATCAGGAACGACGTCCTTCACGACGCGAAGCGCCGATTCGATCGAATCGAAATCCGCGTCGGCTGGGAACGGTCCCAAAACCAGATACTTCGGCCCAAAATCGTTAAGCGCGTTCGTCGCGACGGCGTTCCCGCGAACGCTTACGTCGAACCGCTGCGCCTCGGCTCCCATGGTTTCTTCGTGAATCGGCAGTCGGAAATCGCCCCAGCGATTATTGAGAACGGGCTCGAGTTTAAAGCCCCATTCGCCGTCAAGCGCGAGCCTGACGGCAGGAGAACTCGCCTTCCCAACGGCTGTTTCAACTTTCTCCAGCGGCTTTTCATTTCGCCAGAATACCGCCAGACCCGCCTGCGTTTCCTCGTACGGCCACGTGATCGTCGACACAGGCTGACCGTCCTCCGCCGTCTGAATCGTCACGGGAACCTCATGCCGCGTCCCGTCCCACGCGTTGAAGAGCTCAGCGCGTCCCGATGAACGAAACGTCAGCGTCGCGCCCTTCTTACCTTTCATGACGAAATAGATATCCGCGTCCTGAGTCGCGCGTTTCATCGCGGAACAGGGCTTGCCCGACTGGGAGTCGACGACGTCGCAGGGGAACCGCTTAAGAAACGCGTTCAAATCCGACCACATGATCGAATCGTCGCCCGACTCGGTCGCGCCGCCGCCCAATTCTGTGTTGACGCCCGTCCGATGCAGGACATGAACATTGCCCACGTCGACAGCCTCAAGCGTGGTCATGCCTTCGCTCTTCTTACGCCAGGCGTCGTCAGAACGTCCCGGTTCACAGCGGAAATCCTCGGCGGTCGCGACGGTTTTATCGCCGGAAACCAGCGCGAAAAACATCCCGGCGGAACCGCGACGAGGCGTGTCGTCGTCATGACCGTCTATCGTCACAACGTCTCCGTTGCGGAGAACGACTGTTCCTTTCCAGCCCCCGCTATAATCTGCGCCCGCGCAGATCTCCTTGCCATTGACGTACAAGGTTCCAGAATTGTCGCAGAAAAACAACGCCTGATATTCCTGGGCGTCGTCTGACAAACCGGCGACGATCCATTTGAACCGAACGTCGCGCTCGAGCTTTTCCGACCAAACCCAGCGCCCTTCAAACCCGCCCTGATAACGGCGCAATTTGGATATGGCGTTGTTGGAACCCTTTTTCTCGCCATTGGCGTCGACGTGCTCTGAACGCGGCGAGAAGAACGCCGCGACGCCTCCCTTCTCGTTCGTCACGACCGTTTTCGCTTTTTGCCCGCCCTCAAACAGTTCGTCCAGCGTCGCTTTAAGCTCAACGTCGTTCCGTCCTCCATTGTCCGTCGCTTCTGGAAGCGCGTCGAGAACGACGACAACGCCGCCGGATTTAAAAAGCTCGCGCGCCTTGCAAAGCGTCTTATAACGGATTCCGCGAATGGACGGCAAAACAAGGACGCGGTGAGCCGCGCCCGCTACGTTCAGACGACCGTCGACTATCGTGGCGCGCGCGATCGAATCGTCGTCAATAAAGAGCACGTCGTGTCCTGCGTTAAAAACGCGTTGCGCCGCTTCAAACGCAACTGCTTTAGCGCGTTCGCCGCCGAGCCGGGACTGATACGACGACACGGGATAAAGAACGACAAAATCAGTTTGCTCGACGCCTCGAGTAAGCGCAAACGAAAGACGCTCAAAATACTTCAGAAACGCTCCAAACGTCTCCCAGTATGGCTGACGGAAATGATAGCATGGCGGCGCCCATTCCCAGTACCCGCCGTAAGTCGTGTAATAGAGTCCATGCAGGTTGAGCAAATTCGCGCCAAACAGAAAATTTTCGTTTGTCGCGAAGAGGAGCCGTTCAGGAGTCGCGCCCCAGCCAAAGCTGTGATAACCTTCCAGCCACACGCGGGGACGGCGATAGAAGTGCGCGATCGACGACGAAACTTTATTCTTGATAAAATCGGCGTGACCTCCAGGCGTATCATGGCCCGGCGCGGTGTACCAACGGATCGCGCTAAAATAATCGCAGAATTCGCTGGGCTCCTTTCCGCGACTGCCGGGGTCGCAGGCGTAGATTCTTCCGCGGCGCGCGTTCCAGTTGTAAATGGGGATAAAATAACGTTCCTCAGCCAGTCGAACCCGAACGTCCATGAAATCAAGGCGGCGCTTCTCAGTAAGATTGCCGCAATCAACGCCAAACATCGCCGGCAGCGCTTTCCACAGAGAATATCCCTTGCGAGTCTCAAATTGCTCTTCAAGATCGTCGGTCCAAATGAGTTCGCCCGTGCCGAGCTGGAGCTCGTCCTGAAAGAAATACTCAAGTCCCAGCGTCGAGCTTTCGTCCGCGTTAACTCCCAAAGCCTTCCTGGCACGATCCTCAAAGGGCTGGAAAAAACGTTCAACGACGCGTTTGCCGGACTCCGGATGAAGCGGATTGAGCGTGTGCGCGACGCGTTGCGCTCGATAAATCCATATCTGACTGTCGTTTTCGAGAGACTGGTCGTTTGACCCGAGCGCCGCGACGTCGGTCCCCAGAAAGCGAACGTCGTCTGGATTATCCGAACGATACGCGACGATCCCGACGAGTTTGTCTCTGGTTTCGTCGGAAAGCTCCGGCGCCAGGCTGACGATTGTCGACAGCTTGACGCCCTTCTTCAGTTCGAGCTTACGATCAACGTAGAGTTTGAGACTCTGAAGCTCAGGATCGCTGTAAATCAGTCGATCAAAAAGATTCCCTGGGGAGTTCTGCCAGTCAAGCGTGTAACCGCTCACGCCAATCCCCATATTCAGCTCGCGACAATGTTCTCGAACCTGATCGAACACCGAAAACCATTCTTCTGTCAGAACTTCGGGATCGTTCGGATACGTCAGCCAGTTCGGTTGAACGTCGTTCCTGACGTCCTGATGCGCGTAATTGACCTGAACCCCGGATATTCCCTTCTGCTTGAGTTCGTCGAGCTGCCAGTTCAGACGCTCCACATTCAGCTTCTCGCCCGTCCACCACCAGAACGGAACTTCGCCATAGCCCGACGGAGGATTCTCAAAGCCTTCCCGAAGTCCAGGCTCTTGTCGTTGCGGAAAATCTACCGGCGACTCCTGAGCGACTCCAAAAGAAAAAGAAACAACCCCAAGAAACACGCTCATGGAAAGCGTGGCAACGATTAAAATTGAGCGACAATTCATAGAATAAGGACCGCTTTTTATACAGTAAAAGAGGGATCCACG
>CACYBR010000189.1 GCA_902772705.1 uncultured Planctomycetota bacterium | reverse complement strand
TGACGATGATGCGAGGCGCTAACGATGCGGTACATCACGGGGTCGCGGAGGTTGAAGTTCGGCGACGCCATATCGATTTTGGCGCGTAGCGTCTTGGAGCCGTCGGGAAATTCGCCGTTACGCATACGTTCAAAAAGGTCGAGGTTCTCTTCGACGGACCGATCCCTCCACGGGCTTGGCGTTCCGGGAATAGCGGGAGTACCGCGAGTCTCGCGAATCTGCTCGGGGCTGAGATCGCAGACGTACGCCTTGCCTTTTTTGATGAGTTCGACGGCGTATTCGTACATCTGTTCAAAATAATCGGACGCGAAGAAGAGGCGGTCGCCCCAGTCTGCGCCGAGCCACTTGACGTCTTCCTTGATCGATTCAACGTACTCAACGTCCTCTTTCGAAGGATTCGTATCGTCGAACCGAAGGTTGAAGAGGCCGCCAAATTCCTGCGCCATTCCAGAGTTCAGGATAATCGACTTCGCGTGGCCAATATGGAGATATCCGTTCGGTTCAGGCGGAAAACGCGTATGAACGCGTTTGCCAAAACGACCGCTTTCATTGTCGTCTGTAATGATCTGTTCGATGAAGTGAAGCGAGCGCGCCGGGGTCTCTTCCGGCATATTATCCTTGTTAACGTCAGAAGTCGACATTGTTTTTTCCTGTTTCTAGTGAGGGAATTCGTGAGGCAGACCGACGACTCAACGAGCGTCGATCCGACGGCGAAGCTCGGCGATAAAAGCGGGATTCGTACCGCAGCATCCGCCAATAAATTTCGCGCCCTCGTCGATAAGCGTCATGGCGCCGTCGGCAAACTCTTCGGGGGTTTGTTTGTAAACCGTTTTGCCGTCGATCGTTTCCGGGAGTCCGGCGTTACCCTTCATCCAGAGGGGCGTCGTCGGAGCGGCGGCGCGCATTCTCTTGCAGATTTCATGGAAGCTTTCGATTCCGCGGCCGCAGTTGGAACCAACGACGTCCGCGCCTGCGCCTAAAGCGGCTTCGACATATTTCTCCGGGGTCGCGCCCATCATCGTGCGATCCTTTTTGCGTCCGGAATCGAAAACGGCGGAGACGACGACAAAGAGTCCGAGCGACTTCGCGGCCTTTGCGGCCTGAACCGCCTCCTGAGGATCGCTCGACGTCTCGACGACGACGCCGGCGACGCCCCCTTCCTTGAGCGCGGTAATCTGCTGGAGGTAGCCGTCATAGAGTTCTTGCTCCGTCACTTCGCCCATCATGAGCATAACGCCGGTCGGACCCACGGAGGCGAAGACCGCCACGTCGCGGTCTGTCGCAGTCGCGGCGGCCTCAACGGATATTTCCGCGCCCCGGCGGTTGATTTCATAACATTTGTCGGCGCAACCATGCTTCTCAAGAACGAAGGGACTCGAACCAAACGTATTGGTCAGAATGACGTCAGAGCCGGCGTCGACGTAGGACTTCGCGACCTGCATGACAATATCAGGATTATCCAGATTGCAGAGATCAGGATGAGTCCCGGGAGGAAGGCCGCGTTTATGGAATTCCGTACCCCACCCGCCGTCGAGCAAAACGACGTCTTTGGCCAACAAATTCTGCAAAATCGTATTAGTCATGCGATGATCCTGTCGTATCCAGCCAACGAACGCTTCCGCAGAAGAGCGAAAGCCTCTTAAACAAGTCTCAATTATACACAGCGCGCGGGAAAGCAAAGAGGGACTTCCCGTTAAAAGAAGTCCCTCGCAATCAAATGGGAAGTCAGGCAAACGTTGCTCGTCTCAATAGAGAACACTGCCAGGCGCAAAACCGCCGGAGGTCGTTTGCGGAGTGTAGATCACGTCGGAATAAGGATCGGAAGCGGTCGTCGGAGCGGGCGAGTTCACGGTCGGCGCGCTTGGATCGTAATTGAACGCGACGGATGCGGGCGCCTCCTGAACAGGCGTTTGAACCTGAGTTGAAGAGCCGCTGACCTGCGCGATCGGATTGTTATTAAAGACCGGGCTCGGAACGGTCGGAAACGCGTCGACGTCCGCAGCCTGAGGACCGGGAAGAACGTTCTGGACCGCAGGCTGGGAATTTGCCGCAATCTGTTGTTCGTTCGAAGAATAGAGCTGGGTCGAAGCCGCAGCCTGAGGGGTATACGGCTGGGACGCGGCCGCAACCATATCGCCGCGGTCATCCGGGACGCTCTGACGTTGGTAGGTCTGGGAGGACGCGCCGGCGCTCTCATTAAGGGCGGTCTTGTTCGGCGTCTGATAGTTCTGGGCGTAGCTCGGAGTTTGGTAGTTCTCCGTCTCTTCGCTTGAGTCCCTCGTCGTCTTCTCAAGCGCGATCGCGGAATCGTCCGACTCTGGAGCGTACTTCCCCTTCTGAGCGAGAGACGTCTTTTCCTTCTTAGGGGTGGAATCGCCTACCGTGTAATTCTCGGGCGGAGGGGTAATGTCGTCGACCTCGGCGAAATCGTCGTCCAGTTCGTCGGGCGCTTCTGCGTGCGAGGCTTTCGGCTCGCGTGAAAACGGATTGCTAAATTTCCAACCAGACTGGCACCCGGTCGTTCCAACAGTCACGAGGAGCGCCGCGGCAATCGCCAAAACGCCATCAATCTTTTTCATGGAGCATCTATCCTTTCGACTTCCCTGTCGCTTTCCATGTCGCCAGACGAAACGAGGTTTCTTTGCCTGGCGTAGCCGCCGCAAACACGCGTCTTCCAAATCCATTCAGAAGAGGGCAACGCCCCGGCTCTCCTGTCCGAGGCGTCAAAAAACAGCGGTTATAACGGCTATATCGTCATAAAAAGTCAAAGAATTAGTAAAAATCGTTTTATTTGGTAAATTTTCTAAATATTCTTTTATCTTTCCATGACGGCACAGTCAAAACTTCCATGACGTCAGACCATGCAGGGGGAGAATAGCGAAATAATCACGCCGTGACAATAGCGGTTGATCCGTTTTCAGGAAAGCTTCTGACGCGCTGGATATAATCGCGTGTCAGTCATTGGTTTGACGCGCGTTTATAATGGCGGCAGA
>CACYBR010000188.1 GCA_902772705.1 uncultured Planctomycetota bacterium | reverse complement strand
GCGTATGATCGGACCTATACTGCGTCGCGGCGTCAACGCAAGAGCGCGTCCAGGTCTTTCCACTGGATCAATTTCGTCGACGTTAACGCCCGGTCAATTCCGTATCCACGCGTTATATAATTCAGACGGCTTCTCGTTACAAACTAGCGATGTGAGAGAAAACCGTCCACATATTCCAGACGCTCAAAAACCATGTCGCCAAAATCACAAGCTGACACATCAGAAGAAGAAGCTTACCCCCTTTGCCGGGATATCCCATGAAGGAAACCAGAAGAAAAATCGGAGCCAACGCAAGTTGACTAAAATTCCAGAATAGGGCGAAAAAAAACGCGTCCATTAACATAGACGTCAACAGAGAGTCGACGTCGAAGTCGAAAGGGAGTGGATAATAATATAATAAAAACCACAAAGGGACGTCGCAAACCACAGACCCAATGGCAAAGATAAGCGCCAGGGTTATCATGGTTCTTTTGAAAGCGCTTTTGTTTTCCATCGATCCAGCCCTTATCGTCTATCAAACAACCGTTCAATCGCCGAAAAACGCCTGCCACGTCGGCGCGTCAGGCGTTTTGTTTCTGCCGATCACTGGTCGGAAGCGGCTTTGACGGGATATTCCCGGGCAAATTGCAGAAGTTCCCTGAAAAAGCCTGCGCTCACGCGCGCAATTTCCGGATCCTGAGACCTCGTGTCCATCTCTGGATGAAACTGGACGCCAAGCGCGAAGTCGTTCGCCTGGTATTCGAGCGCTTCAACGATTCCGTCTGGCGCGGTCGCCACGACGGTCAGCCCCTTGCCGACGCGCTCGGGGTCCGCCGCCTGATGATGCGACGTCGAAACGGAAGGACAAGTCCGTGAGCCGACCACCGTCGCGAGAAACTTTGAGCTCTCGGAAATCTCGATCGGATGACGATTCCCGCTGTTGTGCCGCGTTCCATAGGCGGAAACGCGATAGTGTCGCGGCATGCATTCTTCAGCGGGACGACCGCCGTAGGTCGCGGGCGCCCCTTCGTCGGGGATGATCTCCGTTTCGGACGCGGGAATGGCGCCGCGCGCGACGTTTGCGCCCTGATACGACGGTATATCCTGAATCAGCGCGCCGCCGAGCGCGACGTTGAGCGTCTGTTCCCCTCGGCAAATCCACAACCCGGGAAGGTTCGTCGCGATAGCGCGTCGCGTCGTAAGACAGTCGGAAACGTCGCGATCAGGTTCAATCCCAATGGATCCGTGAGGATAGGGCGACTCGCCATAAAGCGCGGGATCAAGATCGGCGCCCCCCGGCATGACGAAGCCGCTGAGTTCTTTCAACGCGGCTTCGCACTCTTCGTCGTTCGAAACGCGCGTCATAAAGCGTACTCGCGCGCCATAACGCAGGAGCGCGTCGGCGATCCTTTTCGTCGAATTCCCGACCGACTTATTCGCCCAGGCGATCCCCACGACCGGACGAGGAAGCCGCGCCGTCGCGACTATCGACGTGATTTTGCCGTCCTCGAGCGTCGCCGTCGCGACGACGACGTCGTTGAGCTCAGCGCCCGCGAGCTCGCCTACCTTCGCGGCGTCAAGATTTGGCGCCGTCCCAATCGCGTCGGCAAGCGTCTTGACGTCGACGATTCCGGAATTCGTTTCGTCGGAAACGACGGGCGACTCCGCAAATGGCGCGCTTCTGAAGCCGTCAAACGCCAGCGTCGGCCCTGACTCAGACTCGGAAACGACGTAAAGCGCGACGTTCTCGAACGTTTCCGTCGCAAATGAATTCGCGACCACGACCAGCCACAACGCCGCGAAAAGCATTGGAATCATACGCTTGATCATAAGAACCCCTCTGGATTCAGCGCGTTACCGCCGGGCAAGGACGCTCGCCATGAGCGCTTGAAAAAAGGAGTAGCCGAATCGCGCAAGCTCCGGGTCGCTCGAAGTCGTGTCGGCGTCCGGGTGAAACTGCACGCCGAGCGCAAAGTCGTTCGCCTGATATTCCAGCGCTTCGATAATCCCGTCGGGAGAATGAGCCACGACCGTGAGCCCCTTGCCAATACGTTCAGGATCCGCCGCAAGATGATGCGACGTCATGACCGACGGGTAGTAGTTCTGACCGACGATCGGCAGCAAAAACTTCGAATTGGCCTCGATCCCGGGCTTCTCAGCCGATCCGAGCGAATGACGCGCGCCGACGTGCGCGATCCCATACGCTTTGACGCGGTAGTGCGCGGGCATACAGCGGATAATGGGGTCGTTCGCGGTCAGCCCGGGCGCGCCCTCGTCGGGAATCGGCTCCGCCTCTTTCCAGGGAATCTCTCCTTTGAGCACGCGCGTTCCCAGATAGGTCGGCACGTCCTGAATCAGCCCGCCGCCGAGCGCGACGTTGAGAAACTGGACGCCGCGGCAGATCCAAAGGCCCGGCACGTTGTGCGCGACGATCCATCGCGTTACGAGGACGTCGTTGACGTCGCGAACGTCGTCAATCTTCGCGCTTCCATGCGGATACGGAACCTCGCCAAAAAGACGAGGGTTCGCGTTCGTTCCCCCGGGCATGACGAAGCCGTCGAGGTTCGCGAGATACTTGTCGCATTCTTCCTCCTGCGCGATTTTGGGAATGAGATAGACCTTCGCGCCGCATCGCAGGAGCGCGGTTATGATCGTGCGCTGACCTGACGAATATCCGTCCTTCACGACCATGCTCACGCCGATCGTCGGGCGCTCAAACCAGCCGGTAATCGCAATGGACGAAACGAGTCCGTCCTCAGTGGTCACCGTCGCGACAAGCGCGTCGCCGAGCGTTTCGCCAACGACGTCGCCAAACTTGAGCGCGTCCCAATCGGGTCCGGTTCCCAGCGCGGCGGCCAGCTTTGGCAAATTGTCCACGCCCGCGCCAATCGCGTCGACAACCACGACGTTCTCCGCAACGGGCGCCGTTCTAAAACCGTCGTAGACAAGCGTCTGACGCCCTTCAACCTCAGAAAGGCTGTAAAGAACCGCGTTCTGAATCTTTTCCGGCTCCGCGCCAAACGCCGACGCCGCAAGCGCCGTAGCTCCAACAAACGCGGCGACCATCCCTTTTTTCATTCCAAACCTCCGAAAACTTCCATCACTTCGCTCGCTCGACGCTCACGATCTCGCGGCGCAGATACGAGTCCTTCGATTCAAGCCGCGGCGACGAGCAGCACGCCCAGTCGCCCGACGTATTCTCGTTCATATCGACGATTACCATGAGCGTGATCGTTTCACCCGCGTATTCGGAAAGGTCCGCTTCGATCGGCGCCCACTCGTGCTCCTTTACGAGGCGTTCCGCCAGCACGGTCTCCTTCTCTTCTCCCGCGTGTTTAACCGCGATCTGATACAGAATGCCGTCGCCGGGGTCCGAACCGTCGACCTTGCCGCAGTCCATCCGAAACGCAACCGGACCGTCCTGAGGAATCGTCAGCTCATATTCGAGATACGATCGTCCTTCGCCTCCCAGATAAGGGGGATGCATTCGCCGCGCTTTTCGCGTGTCGCCGCCGCAACTCGTCGTTTCAAAATGATTTTGGGACCCGGTCCCGGCGAGCTTCGTCGTCGGCGCCTCGCCGCGGCGCTGAATCCAGACCGTCGGAGGATTCTGCGCGTCCTCGAAGTCAAACGGATACCGCTTATACGCTTCCTTCACGTCAAAACCGACAGAGAACGCGGCGCCGTCGACTTCAACGCGAACCGTTTCGGCGCCGGCCTGTGTCGGCTCGGCGGGCTCGACGACCGCAGGAACGTCGCGCGCTTCCTTCGCGTCTCGGGTCTGGTCCGACGCCCTGACGCCAGCCCAGCGATAGAAGAGCCTGCCGTCGCCGTCGGTTCGGAACGCGTACGACGCGGGCTCGGCGACGAACGCGTCGGCAAACTCGCCCGGGACAGGCTCCGTCCAGACGTGCCTGACAGGATCGGCGGCGGCGAGCCAGTACGTTTCGCCGGACAGCCCGAAGGGCTCGCTGACAAACCCGGCGGATCCGGCGTCGTCCGGCGACTGCGGCGCGGTCCATTCAACGGATTCGTCCCCTTTCGTAAAGACGACGCGGTCCCCGGGCGCGACGACCAATTTCGACGCGGTCCATTCCTCAGCCTTCGCGCCGTCCTCCGCCGGCTTGACGACAAGCTTATAGGAAAACGCGCCGTCGACGCGGTCGATGAAGACGAACCCGCGCGAACGCCTGACGGACGCGGCGCCGAGCTCGTTGTTATCATGGTCGAGCGCAACCGCCGTAACGGAGTCGCGCGCCTGCGCGACCCTGAAGCCGAGTTCGCCGTCGTCGTAGGGGATAACCTCATATTCGCCCGGGGTCTCAAGGAACCGGCACACGCCCGCGCCGTTTCCGCACGCGAGCTTACGTTCAACCCACGTTCCGCGCGCGTCGAACCAGACGTATTCGGGCGATTCGCAGTAATCAAAACGGCGCTGAGCGTCGGAAAGGAACGATTCGACGAGAACCTTGCCGTCGGCGGTCCACGCGGCATAGCCGTTCGGCGGGAGCTCGACGACGCGATCGCCGAGCTTCGCGGTCATGCCCTCTGTTTTAGACCCGTTCGCAACGACCGTCGTCCCGTCCTTATAGACGACGCAGACCTGGCTGCGCTTGACAAGATCGCGTTTGAGCGCCTCGGACGTCTCGTAACCGTCGCCATTGGCGTCGAAGTAACGAATCGAGTCCGCCGACGACTGCGTGTAATACGCCGCGATCTGTTGCGTCATGAAGTACGCGCGCCCTGTCAGGGGCCAGCCGTAATCGGCGGCGAAGAATCCGGAATGACCAAAGGCGAGCGTCGCCGCGATAAAGCGGTCGATCAGGTCGCTCTTTTCCTCTGCCGTCTTGGGGGAGTATCCCGGGGCAAACATTCCGACGTTGCCCATGCCGAAATCGACCTCAAGATC
>CACYBR010000187.1 GCA_902772705.1 uncultured Planctomycetota bacterium | reverse complement strand
TTTTTGTTTTTGGAAAAATTTGCGCCGTTTAACAATCTTGTGCTTTCTTGCTTTCTTTTTTAATCGGAATAACCGTAAGTGTAGTTCTTGTATGATTTTCCTATGGATGACGATTCGCCTGATTTTCCGGTCTATTCTGAAAAAACCGCTAAAGCGTTTTGAATTCCCTTTACGATAATTGTTCTGCAGGTGAAAAAGACGGCGTTGTCGGCATGAGAGTAATCAGGCCGCCCGATTTTGTCTTTGCTTTGGCAATCGATTCCAGAACGACTCGTTCAGACGTTTACGTTATGGAGATGAGATTGTTTTTATCCTGTCCGTGTGTGAGTCGGTTGTATTTTCCAACGACGGTTTCACGACGTGTTTGTATAACGATTCAGGTCGTATGAACTGCGGGAGGATTACGCGTCCTGTTGTTTTCCGGGACGTAGAAAACGCTTCTGACATGGGGACGTTTGGTTTTTTAAAGGAAAACGTACTGTCAGAGACGAGTGAAAACTTGCCTTTGTACGGTTCTTCGTTTCGCGAGACGCCGTCGTCCTTACGGGCCATGGAGGGTCTGTAATGAGACGTGATTTCGAATCATCCGTTTCCGAAATATGGACATTCAGCATCGAGGTATCAAGGATGAGACCTTCAATACAAAAAGGGATAGCGCTGAGCGCGCTACTCGCGTTGATCGCAGGAGGAGGCTGTAAAGTCGGGTGCGACTATGTGGCGCCTCAAGCGACAGTCAATTCGTCGTACATTCAGATCGACGAGTCGAAAGGCATACGTCAAGAGGTTGGCGCAGACGTTGCCAGCTGGTGGAGTCAGGTCCTTCAGGATCCGGTCCTTTCCAGACTCACGAGCGAAGCCGTAACGAACAACCTTACGCTTCACGAGGCGTTGTACCGTATACAGTCCGCACGTGCGACTCTTGGCGCCACGCAGGCTAATCAGTATCCGCAGTTTGCTGAAGGCGGCGGGTATACCTATGGGCGTTCTTCCGCGCTCCAGTCGGACTACGAGGATTACAATCTTTCCACTTCGATGGCATGGGAGATTGACGTTTTCGGTCGGCTTGAACGCGCTAATGAAGTCGCTATGGCCAACATGGAAGAACTCCGTGAATTGTACCGTGACACTTACGTTCTCGTCTGCGCCAACGTAGCGGCGCTCTACGGAAACGCACGTTCGTATCAGGAACAGATTCGCATTTCGGAAGACAATATCGAGATTCAGCGGCAGACGTTGGCGATTACGCGAACGAAGAACGAGCTTGGTTCCGCCAGCAAGCTTGACGAGAGTCAGGCGCTTGGCGTTTGTCGCGGCACAGAATCGAGCGTACTGAGTCTACAGACACGATATCAGACGACGCTCAATCAGATCAGCATTCTTGTCGGTCGTCCTCCTGGGTATGTCGACGAGATGATGCGCGCGTCTGCCCCGATTCCGAGCGCGCCAGAGCAGATTATGGTCGGTATTCCAGCGGAACTGTTGCGACGTCGCGCCGACATTCGCGCGGCAGAACAACGCGTCATAGCCCAGAACGCGCGGGTCGGCGTCGCGATTGGCGACTTGTATCCGATTTTCTCGCTCAACGGCTCTTTCGGGCTGGATTCGACTTCCTTCTCAGGAATGTTTGATTCTGATTCTATTGACGCTGGGATCGGACCTTCCTTCCGTTGGAACATCCTTAACTTCGGCAAGTACCGGTACAACGTCGAGGCGCAGGAGATTAACCTTCAGGGACAGATTTCCGCGTATCGTGAAGCGGTTCTGGAAGCCGCGCAGGATGTGGACGACGCTCTTGTGGCCTACGTCAACGAACGCGATCGTCTTCAGACGTTGTCCGACGCGGTCGACGCGTATACCGACGCTTACAATCTTTCTAACGAGCGTTATAAGAGCGGTCAGATCGATTTCCAGCGTTTGTTGGATTCTCAAGCGGGTAAGCTTTCATACGAGTTGCAGTACATCCAGTGTCGCGCCAGTATGTTCGCCTCCGTTGTGGATCTGTATCGGGCGCTCGGCGGCGATTGGATGGGTTCCGCAAACGGTCAGCAATCGGCGGAGTACGTTCCAACCACGCAGGTTTCAAGCGCCTCGACCGTCGTGGCGTCAGATTCTTCGAGTTCCAGAAACGGCAACGTGCGCTATACGACCCGAGAAGCGACGTCCGAGGCGGGCGAGCCCTATAATCCGGACACGGAATGGACTGAACGAAGGGAACGGAGTCGTGAACGCGTTGCGATGGCGCTTCATGACGACGTAATCATGAATGAAACGCTCGATTCTCTGAACGTCGAGATGTAATCTTGAAACTCTGACGTCGTGGAAGAGGTTCAGACGCAGTCCTTGGGGTTGCGACGCTTCGACGACAGTAATTAGGACTGGAAAGCCGAGAGCCGTCTTTCTGACAGACGTCTAAACCTGGAGCCCCGATGACGTCAAGTCGTCGGGGCTTTTTTTGTCTCAGAAACGGTCGCTCCTAAAGTATATTCAGGATAATTGGCATAAAGGATAAAATATACACAATCTTTTTATTTTGCTCTTTTTGTTTTTTCTTTTTATTTTAAAATACCAGTGACTGCTCCGTTTTTCTGACAACGGAACGAACGCGAACAAAAGGAGTCAAAAATGAAGAAACGTTCTTGTATTTCGATAGCGCTGGCGATCGTCGCGTTATTCGCTACGTCAGGCGTATTGCTGGTTGCCGACGAAAACGTCGCGTCTGACGCTCAGCCGACCAAGCTTCTGCGTTACCCGGATATCTATCAGAATCAGGTGGCTTTTTGCTATGCCGGCGATATCTGGAAGAGCGACCTTGACGGCGAGCATGTCGTTCGACTCACCGCCCATGCCGGACAGGAAGAATTTCCGAAATTTTCTCCCGACGGTCAGTGGATCGCGTTTACCGGACAGTATGACGGCAACGATCAGGTCTACGTCATTCCCGCGAGCGGCGGCGAACCGAGACGCTTGACGTTTTATCCGACGGTTGCGGGGGCGCCTCGTCGCGGAGTCGACGCGCAGGTTCTTGGCTGGACTCCCGACAGCAAGCAGGTGATGTTCCGTTCCAAACGCGACAGCGACGAAGTCGATTCTCTTACCAATATCTACCTGGCGTCGATCGACGGAGGATTGCCGACTCGTATAGGCGTTCCAGTC
>CACYBR010000186.1 GCA_902772705.1 uncultured Planctomycetota bacterium | reverse complement strand
GTTCGCCGTTCCGACGTTGTAAACGCCCGCGCCGTTATCCGCAACGACGCCCGAAATCTCGGAGCCCTTGGTTACGGAAAGCGAGCCGACGTTGTAGAAACCGCCGCCGTTCGCCGCGCTCGAGCCGGAGATCGTCGACGCGGCGAACGTCATCGTGCCCGCGTTGTAGATCGTTCCGGCGTTGGTCGTCTTGACGTTTCCAATATCGACGCCCGCGATATTCGCAACGCCGACGTTGTAGATCGCGCCGCCGTCGATCGCGGAAACGCCGACGATCGTCGTCAGCGTCGTCGAATTTTCAAGCGCGAGTCGTCCGGCGTTGTAAATCGCGCCGCCCTTGCTCGAAACTCTGGAGGGAACGCCCGTGATGCTCGTTCCGGTCAGACGCAGATTCGAATCCTCGGACACGTAGACGAAACCGCCCTCGTCGTCGAAGCCGTTGACCAGCGTCAGACCGTTAAGCGCGACGTACGCGGAAGGATTCGTTTCGCGGTACGTGTCGATCGTGAAGACGCGACTCTTGCCGTTCGCGTTAATCGTCAGTCCGCGGTTGAGCGCCGCGTCGAGCGTAATCGCGCGTTCGACGGAGAGAGCGCCCTTTCTGAGGGTGATCGTTCCATTTTCAAGGCCAGGCTTGAAGGTAATATTCGTGCCAAGCGTAACCTGTTCGTAAAGGGTCAGGTCGGACTTGTAGTACCGCGTAACGCCGTCCTCGCAAACGAGAGCCGCGCCTTCTTCAAGTTTAGCGGTCGAGAAGTTGGAGTATTGGTAAGCGACTTTCGCGCCGCTCGGGGACGTGAAGGTCGTTCCCTTCGGAACCGTAACGACCACGCCGTCGGCGTCGGTGAAGACGCCTCGCGTGAGCGTCAGAATCGCGCCGGCTTCATAACGCGTAATCGTCGTCCTGCCGATCGTTTCAGTAATCGGCTCAAGGAGCGTGTATCTGCCGTCTTCGAGCTCGACCGTACGAGTCGTAACGATAGAGCCGGTCTCGGTGGCGGCGCCGTCGCCGTCGAGGAAGACAAAGCTCGTGCCGGCGACGAGACGGAAGGTCGCTTCGAAAGAAGTCGTCGACGAATTGTTGGAATCGTCGGTCGTCGTGATGTTCAGGGTTCCGGTGAACGTGCCGTTGGCGTTATACGAAAGCGTGTAGGTTCCCGGATCGAACGCCCCGACCGGAGTCGTGGGATCAATCGCAGCGGCGGTCAGCGCGACGGAAATCTTCTGGTTGCGCATGAAGTTCGTCGTAACGCCGTAAGCGAGAGCGCCCGTGTGGCCGTTCGTGTCGGTAATCGTCGTGCCGGCCGAAACCGGAATGCCAGAGGCAAGCAGCAACTTCGTGCCAACGACGGTAGCCTTAGCGCCATTGGCAAGCGTAACAACGTCGTCTTCCTCAAGTTCTATCGCCTCGCCATAATCGTCGACAATGTAGACGCCCGCGATCGCGTAGTACTGACCCGTCTGGACGCCGGTAACGCCGTCGAAGGAAACGAACTTGCCGTTCGTGACTTCGTAGCTTACGCCATTTTCATCGACGACAACGGCGCCCTCTTCAAGGGTCGTTTCAACATCATAGGTCGTTCCCGCGTAGGCAAGCGCTTCACGGAGCGAGATCTCTTCGTCCGTCGCGTCGACGATATCGTCAAGAATCGTGACGACCGTCGAGGGCGTCTCGCGATCCTCAAGCGCGACCGTGTATTCGTAGGCGCCCGCGTCTACCGTGCTGGCGGTTCCGATACGATCGTTTCCGGCGAGATCGTACTCGATCACCACGCCGCCGTTGAGTTTAACGGCAGAGTTTCGACCAATGTCGATGGCGTCGGAGGTCTTAAGGAGCGTATAGTCGCCGTTGCTCGCGTCGGTGAATCCCGGGTCGTTCTTCGTCACGATGCTGGTCGTATCGTGCGTCAGATTGCTGACGTAAGCGTTGTTGAGCGCGACGATCGTGTTGACGAGAGTCGTCGTGCCGGCGCCGGTAACCAGATATGTCTTCGACGTGTTGTCGACAATCGTGTCGTTCGTGAGATACAGCGTCCCGTTGTTGACGATAACGCCCTTGGAGCCGGACTGAGCGCCCGAGAGGAGAACGTTGGCAAGTTCGAGGGACGCGCCGGAATCGACGGTAATTGCGCTGCCGCCCGCGTTAACAAGGCGCAGACCGACAATTGTGACAAGCTCCGTTCCAGAAGCCTTAATAAGGGAGTATTGTCCCTGACCGTCAAGCGTGATCGGCTTGTTGGGAGAAGAAGCGTAAATAACGCCGCCCTTCGCGAAAACGATCGGACCGGCCGTTTTATTCATTTCGAGCGTCTGACCGGCGAGCGATTCGTCGAAGATCACTTTGTTGATCGTAACGATCTGATCCACTTTAACGCTCGTGGAAATCGTCGCAGGAACGCCGTCAAGATACAGACCGGTCATGCGCGTATACGGAACGCCGTCGACGAGGAAAACGTAGCCCTGACCAACCTTCGTCACGACCGCTTTTTTACCGCCGGTCTCGGCCGTTGTAAGAACGTCGCCTTCCTTGAGTTCGACGCTGGTCGTTTCGCCTTCGACCGTCGTGGTCGCGACGAGAACGTATTCCACGTTGTCGACCTTGATGTTCTCTGAATCGACGAGCGTCACAGAACCGTCGGCCCAGTCGCTCGCCTTCCAGCTCGTAACGAGTCCGGTGCGATTGAACTCGACAAGCGTCGTCTCGGTCTGGAGAGAGCATGTCTCCGCTGTGCGGAAGGTCCCCTTGAGGTAGGTAAGTTCAACGTCTTCGACGAGAACGCCGGTTGTCGTGCCAATGGTAACAACGGAACCCGCCGCAAGCGTGAAGGTCGAATTGTCGTCCAGCGTGGATTCGCGATCAAGCTTGGAACCGACCAGCAGCGCCGCTTCGCGGAGCGAGATCCGACCGTCGTGCGCGTCGATGCAGTCGACCGTCGTCGTTACGACAATGGCGCCCGCCTTGAGCCACGCTTCATTATTGGCGTCGGCTTCGTTCCACTTGCCGCTCATAAGCACCGCGTCGGAAGACGCGTCGTTCGTCGCCAGAGACACGCCGACGTTGTAGCGCGTCATGCGTTCGTCGGACGATATCCCCGTATAGATTTCGGAGAACGTGACGCGTCCGTCGGAAACGACGACCGTCTCGTCGTCGGAGGCTTCGACCTCTTCTTCCGTTACGACTTCGCTGTACGCCTCCATCGCGTCGCAAAGCGCGTGATTGAATACGGAGCGACTGCCCGTGCCTACGATGGAGATAATATTCTTATCGTCCGCCGACGTCAGAACCGTCGTTTGCGCGACGCGCTCAGAGCCGCCGTTCGCCGTCGAAGAAGTCAGCGTCTCGACAAACGGCGCGTAGTTAATGCCCGTCTCCTCTGCTGTCGGCGCGATCTGACCCGCGTCCAGAATGAACTGCTTGGAACCCGCGGCAATTCTTTCAACCGCGGCCAGCAGGTCAGAGCTGGAGAGGAACTCGCTGCGGACGGAACCGCACGTCTTGAGGTAGCCGATCGATTGACCGCCAACGACTGCCGAGGTTCCGGAACCTGCAAAGTAGAAGACGAAGACGTCGTTGTCGTCAGACACGACGGAGACGTTTAAGAGCGCTTCTATGACGGCGTCGCGAGTCGCGTCGGAATCGGTCAGAAGCTGGATGTTCTCTTCCGCCCACTGCGGATCTTTGAGAAGCGCCGAGCGGAACGCCTTCGCGTCGTTGGTCGCCGCGACAAGGTCGGAAGAAGAACCTGGATAATCGGAAACGCCAACGATAACCGCGCGATAAACGGTCTCGTTGAGGAAGGCTTCCGTCGTCTTGGCCACCGACGCGCTAAGCGGATTATCCGCGACGAAGTAGTTCGAAACGGTGAGTTGGAACTCGTATTCCGTTTCCGGCTCAAGCCCGGTGATCTTGCAGGAAGTCACGGACGGCTTATAGTGACCCGCTTTGATCCACGCGGAGTCGCCCGCCTTACGGTAAGAAACGTCGACGCTGGAGACGTAATCGTTAACCGGAATTTCCCAGCTCACGGTCGCGACCGAGTTGAGCAGCGTGACGTTGTCCTCCTTGAAGTACTCGGAAGGATCGGTCGGAAGAATATTGCCCGACTTCGTAAAACCGCCAAGCTCCATCGTGTAACGATTCGCCGAGCCGTTGAAGCCCGCGACGTTGATGAAGTAAACGCCGTCGGTCATGTTAAGGTCGGAGAAATTGATGTGCTCGACCGAGCCGACGCCCTTGCTGCTCCGAAGCAGTTCAAGTCGGTAAGCGCCAGTCTCGTAGGCTTCTTCGAAGGAGATCGTGTCGTCGGTCTGAACGATCTTGTAGAGATAGAGGTCGAGGTCGCCAAGGTTTTCGGTTGCGCTCAGTCCGGAATAGGAATCGTCGATCCTGATCTCGACGAACGCGTTGGCGTAGTTCGGAATCGGATCTTCCGCGCTGGATTTGAGATTGAAGCGGAACCAGTCGGAGGTATACGCCCCGTTGGAGTTGACGTCGCCCGTGATGACGAGGTCGTCTATCACGCGATGATACAGAACGTCGCCGCCGTCCGTATAGGCCTCAAGATTGTCGATATTGGCGAATCCAAGGTTCGGATTGACGTCGTCGGGATTGTCGTTGGACATGACGTCCGAAACGCTCGCGTTCGGAGCAAACGCGTCTTCGCTCAGGTCGTTGACCGTAAAGATGACGGAAGCAAAGTTGTTGTCAACCGTGTACTCGAGAACGCCCTCGACGCCGGCGTTGGCTTCATAATAGCCGTCGACCGCGACCTTGTAATTGTGGCTGACGAGCGACACGAGGATAATATCGCCGTTCCGGAACGTGAAATCGTCGACGCCGTAGATGACGTCGGTCAGATACCTGTTGTTACGGTATACTTCAACCGTCGTGCCCTTGCTGACGGAAACGACGTTCGCGCCGTTATAGAACGAACCGTCGGTATAGGTCAGCGTCATTTCTTTCGTTTCGCGTTCGTCGACGATCTTCCCGAATTCGGAATCAAACGTGTAGTTGTCGGGATTGATCGCGATAACGATGGAGTTGGCGCCCTGCGCGTACGAGTTGAAGTATTTCGCCGCGAAGGAACTCTCGTCGACCATGCGGCCAAGATCGAGGTTACGAATGGAAACCGTGTCGCCGGCTTGCATATCAAGGCCGTCGGCGGAGCAGAAGAGCGCTACCAGTTTCGCCTTGAGCGCGGAGCTGTAAGAGCTTGCAGAGATGATCTTTCTGATATCGCTCTTCGAGACTTGCGCCCCGTTGATGTACATGCCAAGCTTAACGCCTTCATACACGGCGGTTTCAGCGGCGCCGTACTTGGTCGACGAACCGTTGACGCTGAAGGAGTAGTTCAAATAAACGGTCGAATCGACGCCAATAACGGCCTCGCTTCTGTAGATTTCCGAACCGTTCGGAACGTACTTTTCGGAGGTAACGACGAGCGGATCCTCCCAGTTGGAACCTGCAAGGACCTCCGCGCGAAGGTCCGGAACGCTACTGACGCCGGGATTGATTTCGAGCTTGTACTCAACGTTGCCGGCGGAGTAGTTTCCAACGACCTTGATGTAGTAAACGCCCGCTTCAACGCCTTCGAGACTGATCGTCTCTTTGTTCGTCATCTCAACGTAGCTCTTCCCGATGAGCGTATAGCCGCGTGACGAAGAACTGTCGGCCTTGTAGAGATAGAGGTCGAGGTCCGCGTCGTTGATCTGAGAAGACGTCGAGGTATAGTACAGGTTGATCTCGTTGGCGGCGGTTCCCGTTTCGGTCATTTCGAAACGATACCAGTCTGTTTCGTCGATCTTGTTGCTGTACTGCTTGAGAACAAGATCCGAAAGCTCCGTCGTGCCATAGAGAACGCCAAGATTCGCCGTCGGATTAGCCGTCGTGGAATATTCCAGCGCGTTGACCTCCTCGAACGAGTTGTTCGTCTCGTAAACGTCGTCGTAGCCCGCGTTGAACGTAACGCTGTATTCCGCGTTGACGCCGTTGACGACGTCGTCGGCAAACTCGACCTTGACGAAGTATTCCCCTGCCGTCAGTCCGGAGAGGGGCAACGTGAGCTTATTGATCGTCCTGAAATACGTCTTGCCGTCAGAACCGACCTTGTATTCTATCTGCTTCGTAAGGACGGAATCATAGTGACCCGTCACATAGCCATAATCGACCGGATCGATCGGGTACGCGACGTTGTCGGAGCAGACATAGAGGGTCGCCTTGAGATTCTGGTAGCGAACGCCGTCCTGCCACTGAACGACAATCGAATCGGAGCGCGACGCGGTCTGAGTCAGCTCGAATTTATAGTAATCGACAGGATCCGCGGGCGTGGCGTCGTCGCCTTCTGCGAAAAGGGTCAGATCGCTGAGCGTGAAGGTGTTCCCGTAAACGGTCGAGCCGCTCGTGGAACTTGGAACCAGAACGTCGATCTGACCGAGACTGGACGGGGTTCCGGCGACGAAATCGTCGTGAGTGTTATTCGCTTCGTACGCGTCGAGCTCAAGCGTGCCGTAGCCCGGCATACGTTCGAGAACGTCGAACAAATAGATATACGGAATCTGACCGGTCGTCTGGTTGTAAGTCGTAAAAACGTAGGCGTTGAGCGCGTTATTCCACCGAATCGGGAGACGCTCAACCTCGCCCGTGTCGGGATTGGACGCGTAAATCGCCGTATAGTACTCGACGTCGGTCGCCTCGTAAGTGGCGTCGTATTCGTACCCCCAGTAAGTCAGCCAGGTTTTCTTGGGCACCGAGGAATCGCCGCCAATCGTCACGTCGGCGCCGGTGGCGTTGCTCGCGTAATGCACCTCGATCGCGATTCCGTAGTTGTTGTCGAGATATTCGGTCGTAATACCGTAAAGAGGCGACGGAATATCGGCTGCGAGAATCTCCGTCATATAGTCGGAATACAGGGAATACTCTCCAGCCGTCGCGGGGAACAGTCCTCCGTCGGTATTGCCGACGTAAATCTGAGCGTAGGCCGGCTGCCCCTGATAGACGTACTCGCTCGCGCCTTCCTTATACCATGCAAACGCGTAGTACAGCGACGTCTGATCGTTGGTAAACGCGTTGCTGATGTAGTCGAACGTTTGCTGTTCGATCGGCGAGTCGACTTCGGGATTAACGACGACGGAATTGTCGCTCCAGCCCGTGTAAGTCAAGAGATTGGCGAGCGTCGCCGCCCAGCCCTGTTGGTCGCAACTGAAACGATCGAGAACGGCGGAGATGTCCGTGCTGACATAGTGCGTCGTCGTCGTCGTGAGCGTCGCGGCGGAATAACCGGGGTCGACCACGCTGACGGAGTCGACGCTGGAAAGGTCAATAGCGGAGACGGACGCGGCCGCAGGGGCGACCGCCGCGGTATTATCGGCGGCCTGAGCGGAAGAAAACGCGCTCAGAAGCGTCGGATCAGCGGAGAGCAACTGTCGCTCTTCCAGAGGTTCCATACCCAGACGACGATCGGTTTGGGCGCGTCCGCGACCCTTAGTCGCACGCGGCTCGGAAGCCGTGTTTTTAACGCGATTGAAAAGACCGGACAGAAAACGCTTACCTGTTTGCGACATAGTTTTCATTCCTCGTTATTATTGAATCGTACGCCGCATGACCTCGAGGGTGGATCCAAATCCCTCGCACAGTCAGCGACGCCGCGAAGCCGACGCTCACGCGCCCTTTCACTCTCTGACGATCGTGTTGCAGCCGTCTGTTCTTGTCAAATTTGCCAAACGAAAAAGCGCGACGCCGCGCAAGTCGTATCGATCCCGACCCGCGCCGGCGCTTTCCCTCAAAAATTGAAAAAGACGCGATCCGTGGCGTCCCGAATCGCCGATACTACCCGACGATCCGGAATAGCGTTTCTGCGCGCAACGAGCGCGGCGTCTGCTAAGAAACGCCGGTCGGGTAAAACTCTCGTTTTTCCCGCGTCAAACTCGTTAGAGCGTAGTTTCCGCCTATTGAGACGTATTTTCACCTAGTTTAACGCAACCCGCTAAAAATTGCTATAAAAAATACCAAAAAAATCACAGCCGCCAGGAGCAGTCTGATAATTTCAAAGGATATGTCAATTTTTCCGCATAAGAAATCCTGTTTATCTACCCGTTTTGAGACAAATAAACAATCTTTCTATATTAGGCGGATTATTGCGTTAAAACGGCGTCGCTGTATGTCGCTAACGCCGCCGACTTTTTTCGACGCGACGCCGCCGTTTTTCGTTCCCTCAAAAAGCTACAACGACCGTTTTTTAGGGAGTTCGTTCCCATCTTATCTATTCTAACAACACAGAAATTACAATCAAGTCACGATCATTTTTCCTGTTTGTCTATTTTGGCTTTTGACGAACGTCAACGCCGTAGTTACAATCTGACGCTTATTAGTTTTTATCTGCTCTGGAATCGCCAAGCCCAATTGAAAAAAAAACAGTCGCCTATAAAATGTGGGAAAATGTGCGTCTTCAGTTTGCGCCGGCGCTCGACCTTGCGTCTGGCGCGCTAAAGAGCCTCTGGCGTCGGCGTCGTCCGACGCGTCGATACTAACGCTCGCTGCGAGGCAGCGTTCAACCATTATATGAACAGAAAGGTTGCATATGTCGTCGTTAATCAGTCCCGCGAGACCGAACTCTGACGTCAAAAAAGTCGCTATTCTTTTCTCTGGCGGACCTGCTCCGGCCGCCAACGCCGTCATCGGCGGCGCCGCGCTCTGCTTCAAGCGCGCCGGCGTTGAGGCCTACGGCATGCTTAACGGTTACACGCACCTCGTCGACTACAAAGACGGCGACGTTCTGAAGGAAGGCGAGGATTACGTTCGCCTCGACAAACTCGTGCTCGACGGACTCCGCACCAAGCAGGGTATCTGCATCGGCACCGCGCGCGCGAACCCCGGCAAGGCGCTCAAGTCCCCCGAAGACCTCGAAGATCCTGAAAAGACCGCGCCTCTGGAAACGGTCTACAAGGCGCTGTGCTCGCTCGGAGTCGACGCGCTCGTCTCCATCGGCGGCGACGACACGCTCACCACTGCGGCAAAGTTCAAGCTTTACATGGACCGCAAACCGGCTGGCGAAAAGCGCATCAAGGTCGTCCACCTTCCCAAGACGATCGACAACGACTACGAAGGCATTCCCTTCACCTTCGGCTATTTCTCCGCCGTTGAAATGCTCGCCAAGGAACTCCGCAACCTTCTCGCCGACAGCGAAGCGGCGGGCGCTGGCTTCGTCTGCCAGCTTATGGGGCGCGCGGCCGCATGGCTCGCTTACGGCGCCGCGATTGCCGGCGAGGCGTCTGCCGTCGTTGGTCTCGAAGACATTGACGAATCCTGGAAGACGACCGAAGTTACGATCGATCCAGAAACGGGCAAAGAAGTTCTCGACGAAAACGGCAAGCCGGTCATGCGAGTCATTGTCGATATGTCGCACATCGTGAACCATATGGTTGACGTCTGCATCGCGCGTGAAAAGGAAGGACAGAAGGGCTTTGTCGCCGTCATTTCAGAGGGCGTCGCCGAATTCCTGCCTCTTTCTGAGATTGAGAAATGCGTTTCGCACGACGAATACGTTTCTCTCAAGCCGGACACGTTCGGCCACTTCCCCGTTTCCCAGCTCAAATACTCCTCTCGCCTCGGTCGCCTGATGGCGGAAGAATACAAGCGCCGCACCGGCAAGAGCAAGAAATTCAACGGTCTGCAGTTCGGTTATGAAGTCCGTTGCAATCAGCCGACCGCTTACGACGTTTGCGTCGGCACCCAGATCGGCGTCGGATGCTATCGCGCGCTGTGCGAAGATGGGCTCAACGGCGTCATGATCTCGGTCAACAACGGCTCCGATCCGCTTGGTCTCTCCTTCCCGACCTTCGAAGAACTCATTAACATGAGCAAACTCCGCGCTTATCCGCGTCCGATTAAAGTCGGTTCCGACATTCATAAGCTCGCTCGTTACCTCGAAGCCTGGCGTTGAGCGCTGTCCGACGCGACGTTCAACGGCTCAAGGAGTCGTCAAAACAGAAGGACGCGTTCTCCTCGGGAACGCGTCCTTTTTCTTCCATACTTAATTCGTGCGCCGCGAGCGGTACTGCGTCTCGTTTTTATAGGGCGCCCCATATTCAAAGGAGGCGTCCTTCTGAGAAGCAACCGTTACAACTTAACAAAAGGAAGCGTCAAAAATCCAACAAATTATAGACGCGTCCCTTGCGTGGTTAAACATCAGCGCTATAATACGCTCGTCGTTGGAACGGCGAAAGCTTTCCCCGACGGTTCGGGCGCGTAGCTCAGTTTGGTTAGAGCGCGTCCCTGATAAGGACGAGGTCCATGGTTCGAATCCATGTGCGCCCACTAAAAAACGC